>NZ_JASBOF010000007.1:0-109376 GCF_039907195.1 Corynebacterium sp. c3Ub_189
GCTTCATTTACCATATAAAAGAACACGGCACTATCCCGGACTTTTACCTAGACGTGTTCGGCGCTGGGGCTTCCGAAGAGGACGACGGCCCTACAAGCTACGAGGTCAATGCCACGACGCTGAAAAGGCTGGAGCTGTTGCCTGCGAGAATGAGCAAATCCTGGACGACGCCAAGTATTTGCTAACCCATGGCGACAGCGCATTTGAAGAACTCGTCCCTAACCTTGAGGAGTTTGACAGGAAATACGCTCCCGTCTACGAAAAGCTTGAAATGTCAGCGGCTTCTCCCCTTCCAGATAAGCTTTTTACCATGTACATGGCTGGCGTGGGTTCCCTCGCCACCTGCGGTGACAAGTATGACGATAAGGAACTCGAAGCAGTGGCTGACAAAATTTTCAGCTACTAAACCTCTCCCGGAGTTTCGCACAATTTTTCGTTTCGGGGCTTGCGCAAGCCAGCAGGGCGGCTTATACTAAGGGCAGAAATTCGATTGGGTGTGCGATTTATTCCAGAGGGGGAACTTTCCGTGACAGCCAGCGACGCACCACCAAAGAAAGCTTATTTTTCTACCAATAACCTCGACGATACGGTTTGCGTTTTGGGCATGCTCCAACGCATTCAATCCTGGCAGCTATACCAATCCGTACTTCCGGGATTAGAAGACGATGTCGAATGCACTACCGCTGCTTTAGCTAAGCGGGTGGGCTTGAGCTACTGGCGCGTTTTATCCGCACTGCGCTCTCACCTGCGCATGCTTGAGTTGCCGTTAACCACGGCGGTGCAGACCGAACATTGGATTCTTGACCTCCCGCGGCTGCATGTCATTGATGCCGAGCTTTCCCCGCTTGGCGACGACGCCGAGGGCATCCAACTAGTCGATGCCGCCCTTGCAGACTTTCTCACCCCGAAGGAACCTGCTCAGCATGTACCCACGGAATCTGAAATCCGTAGATTCTTGCGCGATTACATCGATGGCATTCTCAAGCCAGATATTGAGAAGGAAATCGAGCGCTCTGTTTCCATTTCTTATTCCAAAGGCCAAGCCACCATCACTCTGAAGACGGATAAAGCAACCGCCAGTGCTATTTCACGGCACATCGATAAGGCAGCGCGAAAGAAGAACATCACTAAGTCAGAGGCTTTGGAGGCGCTGATCTTTAATCGCACCCAGACAAAAGTAGTAATCAATACCTATGCAGCGGGTGACGATGCTTCTCGGGTATATATTCCGTCGGCGGGATGGTGCGTCCTTACCGAACACTTAAGCACTTACTCGATGACTCGCGAGCTGTGCCCAGAAGAAACATCATCCTACGTCCCCACCGAACAAATTAGGGCATGGGTCCACGGTCGCGATGCCACGTGCCGCTGGCCGGGGTGTTCGATGCCGGCGCATTTCTGCCAGCTTGATCATCGGGTGGAGTATGCCGACGGCGGGCCGACGAGCGTCGATAATCTCGTAACTCTCTGTCAGCACCACCACAATGTGAAGACCGATGGCAGGGCACGCTACATCATGGATCCCATCACTGGGGACGTTGCCTGGCTCTTTTCGGACGGCACCTTCGAAATTGACCGAGCGGAGGGTCCTTTGGCACCGCGAACCATGAATTGGAAGCAAACCTGGCAACAATACCTAGACATGCGAAAGCGCCCCCGCGGCAATTCGAGGGCGCTACGAAAGGAGGCAATTAAGCCTTAAAGCGCGGGAATGCGGAGCGGCCGGCGTAAACTGCGCCGTCGCCAAGCTCCTGCTCGATGCGCAGCAGCTGGTTGTACTTAGCTACGCGCTCGGAACGAGCCGGTGCACCGGTCTTGATCTGGCCGCAGTTCAGAGCGACAGCCAAGTCTGCAATGGTGGTGTCCTCGGTCTCACCGGAGCGGTGGGACATCATGGTGCGGTAACCATTGCGGTGAGCCAGCTCGACAGCATCGAAGGTCTCGGTCAGGGTACCGATCTGGTTGACCTTAACCAACAGGGCGTTGGCAGCCTTCTTCTCAATGCCCTCCTGCAGACGAGCAGGGTTGGTGACGAAGAAGTCATCGCCAACGATCTGCACCTTCTCGCCAATTGCGGCGGTCAGGGCGGTGTAGCCATCCCAGTCATCTTCCTGCAGCGGATCCTCGATGGAGACGATCGGGTACTCGTCGATGAGGCCCTCATAGACCTTGGACATTTCTTCAGCGGTGTGCTCGCCGCCCTCGAAGTGGTACTTGCCGTCCTTGAAGAACTCGGAGGAAGCAACGTCGAGTGCGAGTGCTACGTCCTTGCCTGGCTCGAAGCCGGCCTTCTTGATGGCGTCCACGATGACGTCGAGAGCAGCCTTGGTGGAGTCAACGGACGGAGCGAAGCCGCCCTCGTCGCCCAGACCGGTGGACAGACCCTTGTCCTTCAGCACTGCCTTCAATGCGTGGTAGACCTCGGCGCCCATGCGAAGAGCCTCGGCGAAGGACTCCGCACCAATCGGAGCGATCATGAATTCCTGGACGTCAACGCCGGAGTCAGCGTGTGCGCCGCCGTTGAGGATGTTCATCATCGGCACTGGCAGTACGTGAGCATTCGGGCCGCCGATGTAGCGGTACAGAGGCAGTGCAGCGGACTCTGCAGCGGCCTTGGCTGCGGCGATGGAAACGCCCAAGATAGCGTTAGCGCCGAGCTCGGACTTGTTATCGGTACCGTCCAGCTTAATCAGTGCCTGGTCAATGAGGCGCTGGTCGTCAGCTTCGAAGCCAGCAATTTCGTCGGCAATCTTCTCGTTGATGTTCTCAACAGCCTTCAGAACACCCTTACCCTGGTAGCGCTCGCCACCGTCGCGCAGCTCGTGAGCCTCGTGCACACCGGTAGAAGCACCGGAAGGAACGCCGGCAACGCCGCGGGCGCCGTCATCAAGGAAGACCTCGGCCTCAATGGTTGGGTTGCCACGGGAATCAAGAATTTCGCGGGCGAAAGTGTGGATGATATCGGCCATGCTGTTTTTCACTCCTCGTAAATAAATTCGCTCTGGACCAGCCGGCCCAGCTACGTTCTCAATTGTTGCAGAAAACTCTGCTGCGTGACACTACTTGGCACTTTGCGGAACCGAGTAGGCATTGGCGGCACGTGCAACTTTATGCAAATACTCGCTGGACTGGTTGTAATTTAGGACTGCTTCCTCCCACTGTTCTGGGTTAGAGAGATCTCTATCACCAAAGCATAGAAGTCCGGCGGCGCCGACTGCGGCGTCGTCAATTTGATTGGGATCTGCCTTCCCATCGCCGTTAGCATCAGCGCCCACCGATTCCCATGTAGTCGGGATAAATTGCATTGGGCCAACGGCACGGTCATATTCGGAATCCCCATCGATTTTGCCGTTATCGGTATCTGGGGTGTGCGCCGTATTGTTTAGTCCATCGAGGGCGATGCCGTTGATGGGTGGTTGGGGGTAGCCGGCGTCGTCAAGCTTGGAGGGCTTAAACCAATTGCCGTTGTAGGTGCCGTGGCGGGTCTCCACGTAGCCCAGGCCGGCAAGGGTATTCCATCGCAGATGGCAATTCGGCCATTTTTGCTGAGCGATGAGTTCGGCGTTGCCATAAGCGCGCAGTGCGGCCGGCGGGATGCCCGTCTGCTCAGCTAGGTCAGAGGCCCAGTAGGTAAGCTTATCCGCAGTGCGGCCGGGAGCATTGACGTCAATATGCGCGACCTCTTTGCCTTCAACGGGCGGAATGTTCTCCGGTACGGGCTCCTGGGAAGTGCCGTGCCCCGTCAACAGCCATGCCACCAACGCGATGATCACGGCTACGGCCACCCCGCAGCCCCCGAATATCTGCAGGAGCCTCTTCATGAGAAGCCATCCTACATTCCCTTACCTTCGCGCCATAGCTTCTCTTGCGTGTCAACATCGACAATCTCCGTGGTGCCATCAAAGAGGTATGGGGCGCGGGCGCGCATTTTGGTGAGGAAACTCTGGGCCACATCATCAAGCGAAAAGGTGGAGATTTCCGCATGGAAGAGTACTTGGAGGAAGATATCTCCCAATTCCTTGAGCATCTCGCTTTCCGGTTCGCGGTTGCGCACGGCCGCGGCGAATTCGGCGGACTCCTCCTCAAGATAGGGCAAGAGCGAGGTATGGGTTTGCTCGCGCTCCCACTCCCCAATGCGCCGCGCCGTGGCCATGGTCTGGCGCGCCTGCATGATGGGATCCGCAAGGGATTCGGCACGAATGACTGGCTCTCCAGTAGCTAGGCGAGCGCGGGTTTCAGGATCGTGTTCGTCGGTGCTGACCAAGGTTCCGGTGGCGTCCTCGCCTACCAGCAGATCGGAGAAATTCCACCGTACGGACACGGGTACCTCACCCGTGAAGTGGACAGGGCCACGCAGCTTCCCGTGCGCCTGCATGGGGATCATGGTGGGCCAGCGTTCATCGAGCAACAGCACAGTCATGTGCACAAAGTCTAACCCGAGTTCCCATTATGGGGCTATTCAAGGTATTTTAGGCCAATGACCTCCAGCCAGAATAAATCCCACTCCGTGACGTTGTGGACCCTCGTCGCGCTGATTATCGGTTCCACCGTGGGCGCGGGTATTTTCTCGCTGCCACAAAACATTGCCTCCGTTGCCGGCCCAGGCGCGATGCTCATCGGCTGGCTGGTCGCGGGCGTCGGCATGCTCTCCGTGGCGTTTGTTTTTCAAATTCTGGCCCGCCGAAAGCCGCACCTTGATTCTGGCGTTTATTCCTACGTGCGCGCCGGCCTCGGCGATTTTATTGGCTTTACCTCCGGCTGGGGCTACTGGCTGGGCTCCGTTATGGCGCAGGTGGGTTATGCCACCCTCTTTTTCAATACCTTGGGCCATTACCTGCCGCTTTTCGACGCCGACCATTACTGGTCCTCCGCCATCGCCGTCTCCCTCTTGTCATGGGGTATTTTCGCGGTGCTCGCTCGCGGTATTAAGCAGGCCGCGTTCATGAACCTCATCACCACGATTGCCAAGATTGTGCCCATTCTGGCCTTTGTGGTGCTCATTGCGTTCCTCGGGTTCAGCTGGGATAAATTCACCTTGGATTTCTGGGGACGCGCGTCTGAGGCCAGCGTCTTTGAGCAGGTCCAGGGAATCATGCTCTTTACCGTGTGGGTCTTCATTGGCGTGGAGGGCGCATCCGTTTATTCCAAGCAGGCTTCTAAGCGCACCGACGTCGGCCGCGCGACCGTCATCGGTTTTTTCTCCGTGCTGGCGCTGCTGGTTTCCGTGTCTACCTTGAGCTTTGGCGTGATGAGCAAAGAAGAACTGGCCGCGCTGCCAGATAATTCCATGGCATCCGTGCTCACCGAGGTCATCGGCCCCTGGGGCGGCGCGCTGGTGTCTATTGGACTGTGCTTGTCGGTCCTAGGAGCCTACGTCTCCTGGCAAATGTTGTGCGCCGAGCCCATCGTAATGATGGCCATCGACGGCCTCATTCCCCGCCGCATCGGAACCATCAACGTGGCAGGTGCGCCGTGGGTAGCGCAGCTTATTTCCACGATGGCCATCCAGCTGTTCATCATCGTCTTCTACCTCAACGAGGCGTCTTATAACGCCATGGTGCAGCTGGCAACCATCATGTACTTGCTGCCCTATATCTTCTCTTCCCTGTACCTGCTGCTCTTGACACTGCGGGGCAAGGGGCTGTCTCACCCTCAAGCGGGTATCAAGTTCGACCTTTCCGGACCAGAGGTGAGCCGCAAGGAAAACCGCAAGCACTTGGTCATTTCTTTGCTCGCGTTTATCTACTCCCTGTGGCTGATTTATGCGGCCGACCTCGTCTACGTCCTACTCGGCGCATTGGCCGTAGTGCCGGGACTTATTCCGTATGTCGGCACCCGGCTGTGGAAGAAGGAACGCATCTTCAATACCTTCGAGTGGTGCGTGGTGGCCATTGTCCTGGCCGGTGCCGCCACCGCCATTTGGGGCTTGAGCACCGGCTGGCTCACCCTCTAGCTACTCCCCTACGCTAACCACGTTCGAGGTGGGCTGGGCGCCGCTGACGTTGATGGGGTCGACGTCGAAAAGCGCGCTCAAGAAGTCCGCCGCCCACTGAATAAGCTCGGTATCGCGCAGCTTCGGCGAGGTGACATTGCGGCCTGCCTTGGGGAACGGCACGTTGATTGCCTTCGCCGCCGCACGGAAGCTGGAGCCCGGGTATAGGCGCTTGAGACGCACCTGCTTGGAATCCGGCAGCTCCACTGGGTGGAACTTGACGCGGGTGCCCTGCACGGTGATATCGGAAATGCCGGCGCGGCGCGCCTGGTGGCGCAGCCGAGCAACGGAAAGCAGGCGTAGCACCTCCTGCGGCAGTGGGCCAAAGCGGTCTTCCATTTCCTCGATGACGGCCTTGAGATCATCGTCATTCTGCGAAGCCGCAAGCTTGCGATAGACCTCCAGGCGCAGGCGCTCGGAGTCGATATAGGCTTCCGGAATATGCGCATCCACGGGGAGATCGATGCGGATTTCCTTCGGGCCCTCATCAGTAACGGTGGGGGCCTCGCCGCGGGCGAGCGATTTGAAGGTCTCAACCGCCTCGCCAACGAGCCGCACGTAGAGATCGAAGCCCACACCGGCAATGTGGCCGGACTGTTGGGCACCGAGCACGTTACCGGCACCGCGCATCTCCAAGTCCTTCATGGCTACGGCCATGCCAGCACCAAGGTCATTGTTTTGAGCGATAGTTGCCAGGCGGTCATAGGAGGTTTCCGTGAGCGTAGCTCCCTTGGGGTACAGGAAGTAAGCATAGCCGCGCTCGCGGGAGCGGCCCACGCGCCCGCGCAGCTGGTGCAGCTGGGACAGGCCCATATGGTGGGCGTTTTCCACAATGAGGGTATTCGCGTTAGCGATATCCAGGCCAGTCTCCACGATGGTGGTACATACTAAAACGTCATACTCGCGATCCCAGAACCCTTGGACGGTCTGTTCGAGCACCTCCTCGTTCATCTGTCCGTGCGCGACGACGACGCGGGCCTCCGGTACCAGGTCACGCAGCTCGCGGGCCTTCTTTTCGATATCAGAGACTTTGTTGTGGATGAAAAAGGTTTGACCATCGCGCAGCAGCTCGCGGCGGATGGCCGCGGCTACCTGCTTGTCCTCATAAGCGCCGACGTAGGTCAGCACTGGGTGGCGGTCTTCCGGCGGAGTCAAGATGGTGGACATCTCGCGGATGCCAGCCATGGACATCTCCAAGGTGCGCGGGATAGGTGTTGCGGACATGGTGAGCACATCCACGCTGGCCTTAAGCGCCTTGATGTGTTCCTTGTGCTCCACGCCGAAGCGCTGCTCCTCGTCCACGACGATGAGGCCGAGGTTCTTCCAGTGCACACCGGTCTGGAGGAGGCGGTGGGTGCCGACGACGATATCGACGCTGCCATCGGCCAGGCCCTTGAAGATGTTCTTGGCTTCCTTCTGTGAGGTAAAGCGCGAAAGCACCTCAATCTTGACGGGGAATCCGGTCATGCGCTCGCTGAAGGTATCAAAGTGCTGCTGCGCCAGCAGCGTGGTGGGCACGAGGACGGCAACCTGCATACCGTCTTGCACGGCCTTGAAGGCGGCGCGGATGGCCACCTCGGTCTTGCCGTAGCCCACATCGCCGACGACCACGCGGTCCATCGGCACCGTGGACTCCATATCGTGCTTGACGGCATCGATAGCCAGCATCTGGTCTTCGGTTTCGACGAAGGGGAAATTATCCTCCATCTCCGCCTGCCACGGATTATCCGGGGAGAACTGGTGCCCCGGCGCAGCCTGGCGCTTAGCGTAGAGCTCGACGAGCTCGCCGGCGATTTCGCGCACGGCGGCGCGCGCCTTCTTCTTGGTGTTCTTCCAGTCGGAACCGCCCATCTTGGACAGGTGAGGCGATTCGCCACCGGTGTACTTGCTGAGGAGATCCAGCGAGTCCATGGGGACCCAGAGCTGATCGGCGGGCTGACCACGCTTGGAGGGCGCGTACTCGAGCACGATGTATTCGCGGCGGCTGGTTTCATCGCCGGACTGGATGGTGCGCTCGGCCATCTTGAGGAACTTGCCGATGCCGTGAGTTTCGTGCACCACAAAATCGCCTTGCTTGAGCGCGAGCGGATCGACCTTATTGCGGCGTTTGGCGGGCCGGCGCTTTGCTTCGGCGATATCGCCTACGCGGTTACCGGTCAGGTCCGTCTCGGTCACAACCACCAGTGGGAGGGCCTCGGCATCCTTAGGCTTTTTCACCTTGGGAAATACCAGGCCGGCGTGGCTTAGTGCTTGGTAGAGGGTGACTTCACCGGCGGTGGGTTCCCAGCCAGGGGTAGCTACCTTGGTGCGGATACCCTTTTCTGCAAAGCGATCCACCATGCGCTTGATGGCACCTTGAGCCGGCGCGATGAAGGCTGCCCGGCCGCCGGCGTTGGTGTGCGCGAGGAGCTGGGCCATCATGGCGTCGATTTCTTCGATATTGCCGCGCGGGGTGGGCCCTGGTTCGAATTCGAGCGGGAGGGTCTCCTCTTCCGGGGCGGCGAGCATTCCCGGTGGGGAGAAAGTCCACAAAGACAGGCCGGACTCGCTAATGGAGACCTCGAGCGACTCATAGGAGCGGTAGCTGGATGCCTCGGTATCGAGTCCTTCGGTAGCCAGCGGGCCATCGGCGCCCATGGCCGCGGCCTCCCAGCCGGCGGCGAGGAATTCCGCATCGGTCTTTTCTAGATCTGCCACGCGGCGGCGAATTTTTTCCGGGCCGACCATCACCACGTGGGTGGTGGGGCGCAGGATTTCGGGGAGGGTGATCATGGGGGCGTCAGAAAGCGCGGGTAGGAGCGCCTCCATACCTTCGGCAGGGATGTGCTCGCTTACCTTGGTCAGCAGCTCCACCAAGGCGGGATTGCCGGGGTGCTTAACGGCGAGATCGGCCGCGCGCTTGGCAATGGCGTCCGTAATAGGCAGCTCCCGGGCAGGGAAAATGTCTACACGGCCCACCTCGATTTCCGGAATGGTGCGCTGGTCAGCTACGGAGAATTGGCGGATATCGGTTATCTCATCGCCCCAAAACTCCACGCGGACCGGATAGTCCAGCGTGGTGGGGAAAATATCGATAATGCCACCGCGCGTAGCGTACTCGCCGCGCTTAGCCACCATGTCTACGTGCTTGTAGGCGCGGAACTCGAGTTCGCGGACTACCTCATCAAAGTCATATTCGTGGTCCTCTTCTAGGTGGACGGGAGCTCGGCCTTCTACCTCTTTGAGGATGGGTTGGGATAAGCCGCGGGCAGCGGTGACGATGACCTGCAGGCTATCGAGGTTGTGCAAAACCTCGGCGCGGCGGCCGATGATGTCTACGCCGGGGCTTAGGCGCTCGTGCGGCAGGGTCTCCCAGGCGGGGAACATGGCTACCTTCTCCCCCAGCATCGCCGTAAGCTCCGCCGTGAGGTCCTCAGCCTCGCGGCTCGTAGCGGTTACCACGAGCACTGGGGCATGATGAGCCAAGGTACCCAAGGCCCACGGCCGGGACTGATCCAAGCCAGTGATGTGGAGGTCTTCGCCCACATGAGAAATCATGCCCTTGAGCTTGGGATCTGAGGCCGCTACCTTAAGCAGGCCGGCCAGCATTGGGGTCGCCATCTATTTGCCTCCTAGCTTGGGCTTTACTTCCATACCGGACAAACCATTCCAGCATAGATTGACAATATGTGTGGCGACGACTTCCTTGTCCGGGGTGCGCTCATCCAGCCACCATTGCGCGGTGGTCGATACCATTCCCACCAGCGCTTGGCCGTAAATATCCGCCAAATCTGGGTCAATGCCACGGTGCTCGAATGCTTCTCGCAGGATATAGGAAACCTGACCCACCGCGGAATTCAACAGCGTGGAGAAGCTGCGTTCATCGCCGGGCTTGGCATCGCGCACCAGGATGAGAAAACCATCAGTTTCTTCCTCGACATAGGTCAAAATGGCCATGACGGCCTGCTCGATGCGCTCGCGCCAGCTTCCAGTCTCCAAGGAATCAGTAATGACTTTTTCCAGTGCCAGCATCTCGCGGTCCACGACCACCGCGTAGAGGCCTTCTTTACCCCCGAAGTGCTCATAGACTACGGGTTTGGACACCCCAGCGCGTGCCGCAATTTCTTCGACGCTAGTTCCTTCAAACCCTAGTTCAGCGAATGCGGCGCGTCCGATGGAAATGAGTTGTTCGCGGCGTTCCCGGCCGGTCATCCTTTGTCGAGCCATGCCCTCCACCCTATCCTTTGCCCCGCAATTTGTGATTTACCCGGGGGTGTCAGGTACGCTATGCCTACAGCTTTTGCTGTGTTTCCCCATGGTGTAATCGGCAACACTACGGTTTTTGGTACCGTCATTCTAGGTTCGAGTCCTGGTGGGGAAGCTTTTTTAGTTTTTCTTCCTGCCGCGTCGAAAGCCTTTCAGCTCGGCCTTCTTCGCAATCGCCGCCACTTGGGCGGCGGTGTAGTTAACGGGGGCTACACCGGCGCGGGGCAGGACCCAGCCGCGCCAATAGGACACGATGGCCATGCCACTGCCGACGATCGGTGCGACCACCATGCCGAGAGCAAACTGTCCGTAATCGGCAAAGGTAACCATGACGATGCCGGTGAGGATAGAGGGCACGGCATACAGGGGGCTGCCGCCAAAGATGGACGGGATTTCCCCGGAGGCAATATCGCGGACCATTCCCCCGCCCACTGCGGTAAGCACGCCCAGGAAGACACAGGGAATAAGTGGCATGCCGTGGGTGAGCGCCTTAACGCAGCCGGTGGTGGACCACACGCCGAGGATGATGGCATCGCCGTGTTCGCGGAATAGCTCCCACGCCTTGCCCTTGAGATCAATGAGGAATGCGATGAGTGCACCGCAGCAAGCAAGGCCGAGATACCACGGGTCTGAGATCGCTGCCGCTGCTCCATCCCCGATGAGCATGTCACGGATCATGCCACCGGCCAACCCAGAAAAGAGGGCGAGGAACACGAAGCCCACGATGTCGAATTCACGGCGGCGGGCAAGGGTGCCGCCAATGATGCCATTCAAAACCACGCCGAGAAGATCGAAGGCTTGGTACAGCGAATTGATGAGGGGATCGACATCGTGCATGATTCTTAGGCCTCCTGCCGCGCGGGTAGAATTTCGGCGTGACTGCGGCCGTGTTTTACTCTCCGGCGCGTCAGCATGGCTCTTATTTAACCAACTCGTTTCTCTGAAAGATCGCATTTCTCATGTCTAAATCCAATGCCCGGTATTTCATCTGGTCCAATGGCCTGCAAAATTTGGGCGATCAGATTGTTGCTGCCAAGACGGTGCTGCCCGCGCTCTTTAGTGCGGCCGGAGTGCCTGCGTTCTTTACCGGTCTGCTCACCCCTATCCGCGAGTCCGGTTCGATGCTGCCGCAGGCGGCGCTGACCCCGTGGGTGACTACGCATAGGGCGCGCAAGCGCCTATGGATTATCGGTTCGCTGGGACAAGCGGTATCCGCCGCGGTCATCGCGCTCGCGGCATTTTTTACCCGCGGGGCAATTCTAGGCATCATTGTGCTGCTGGCGCTGGCCGCGCTCTCGCTTTTCCGCGCGCTGTGCTCGATTGCGGGCAAGGACGTGCAGGCGCGCACCATTTCCAAGGGCGCGCGCGGCCAGGTGACCGGTAGCGCGGCAGCCCTCGGTGGCGGTGCTACTTTGCTGACCGGCATTATCCTCTACTTTTTGGGCGAGCTCAGCATTCCCATGATGGGCACGGTCCTCGCCATTGGTGCGGCCACGTGGGCCATTGCCGCGTGGGTCTTTTCGGGCGTGGATGAGCCGGTGCCAGAGGAAACCGAAGGGGGCATCGATAAGCAGTGGTGGCGCGATACCTGGCAGCTTTTTACTAGCGACGGCCAATTTCGCAACTTTGTCATCGTCCGCGCGCTCTTGCTCGTTTCGGCGCTATCTACCTCTTTTATTGTGCTGCTCAGCAGCAACCTTTCCGGGCTCTACGGCTTCGTGCTTGCTTCCGGCCTAGCCTCCCTGGTGGGCGGGCGCATCTCCGGGGTGTATTCGGATAAGTCCTCTAAAAACACCATGGCCGTGGGCGCGGCCGTGGCTTCCGTCGTGCTGGTGCTTTTGGTCGCCAGCTCGCACTGGGCACCGGATGCGGTCAATGCCTGGGTCATGCCGATTGGTTTCTTTGCTGTGAACTTGGCGCACACGGCCATTCGCGTGGCGCGAAAGACCTACGTGGTGGATATGGCCGGCGGCGATAAGCGCACCCAGTATGTAGGTGCGGCCAATACGATGATGGGCATTATCCTCCTCATCGTCGGTGGCATTTCCTCCGTGGTGGCACTGGCCGGCCCCGAGGCAGCGCTGCTTTTCCTTGCCCTCATTGGTTTCCTCGGCGTGTGGCGCGCCCGCGGCCTGAAAGAGGTTTCTCACACATAAATCGCACTTGGGCTATAGGATGTAGTCCGGATAAGAATCAGACTCAACCCCCAGGAGCTCAATAACCCGTGGTAGCAACAACCTCGTGTGCTGTCGTCGTCCTTGCGGCTGGCGCCGGCACCCGCATGAAGTCCACCAAGCAGAAGACCTTGCATGAGATTGGCGGGCGCACCTTGCTCGGCCACGCTCTGCACGCTGCGGCCGGGATCAACCCGGAGCGCATCGTGACGGTGGTGGGCCACCAGCGCGATCAGGTCTCCCCCGCCGTGGATGCCATCGCCCAGGAGTTGGACTGCGAGGTACTGCAGGCGGTGCAGGAGGAGCAGCTGGGTACCGGTCATGCCGTGGCCTGCGGCTTGGAGCCGATTCCGGACTTCGAGGGAACCGTCATTGTCACCAACGGCGATGTCCCACTGCTTACCCCAGAGACCATCGAGGGTCTGCGCGCCACCCACACCGAGCAAGGCAACGCGGTCACTGTGCTCTCGATGCGCCTCGATGACCCGACCGGTTACGGCCGCATCATTCGCGGCGAGGACGGCAGCGTGTCTGCCATCGTGGAGCAAAAGGATGCCACCGAAGAGCAGCGCAAGGTCGACGAGGTCAACTCTGGCGTTTTCGCGTTTGATGGGCGCGTGCTTGCCGCAGCCCTCCAGAAACTCGACTCCAATAACGCCCAAGGCGAGCTGTATATCACCGATGTCCTCGAGATTGCCCGCACCGCAGGACACGGCGTAGGCGCGCACGTAGCAGCGGATCCGGCCGAACTCGCAGGCGTCAATGACCGCGTGCAGCTCGCAGCTGCCGGCCGAGAGCTCAACCGCCGCATGGTAGAAAAGGCGATGCGCGGCGGCGCCACCATCGTGGATCCGGAGACCACCTGGATTGGCGTCAACGTCACCGTGGGCTCCGATGTCATTATTCACCCAGGCACGCAGCTGTGGGGCACTACCAGCATCGCCGATAACGCCGAGATCGGCCCCGACACCACCTTGACCAATATGCAGGTGGGCGAGGGCGCTTCTGTCGTGCGCACCCATGGCAGCGATTCCGTCATTGGTACCAACGCTAAGGTCGGCCCGTTTACCTATATCCGCCCGAAGACCGTGGTGGGAGAGGACGGAAAGCTCGGCGGCTTCGTAGAGGCCAAGAACGTCCAGATTGGCCGCGGCTCCAAGGTTCCGCACCTGACCTATATCGGTGACGCCACTGTGGGCGAGCAGTCCAATATCGGCGCCTCCTCCGTCTTTGTGAACTACGACGGCGTAAACAAGCACCACACCACCATCGGCAGCCACGTGCGCACCGGTTCTGACACAATGTTTATCGCTCCGGTCAATGTCGGTGATGGCGCATACTCCGGTGCGGGTACAGTAATTAAAGACGATGTTCCTGCGGGAGCACTCGCAGTCTCCGGTGGCAAACAGCGCAACATCGAGGGCTGGGTTCAAAAGAAGCGTCCGGGTACTCCCGCGGCTGAGGCCGCAGCCCGTGCGCAGGACAACGAAAAGTAAGGGGCATATTCTCCCATGACTGGCAAGGTAACTGGTAGCAGCAAGAACATGAAACTCTTCTCTGGGCGTGCACACCCAGAGTTGGCGGAGGCTGTGGCTAAGGAGCTCAAGACTGATCTGGTTCCTACCACCGCCCGCGACTTCGCCAACGGCGAAATCTTCATTCGCTTTGAAGAGTCCGTGCGTGGCGCCGACTGCTTCGTAATGCAGTCTCACACCCAGCCGCTCAACAAGTGGCTAATGGAGCAGCTCATCATGATCGATGCTTTGAAGCGCGGCTCCGCAAAGCGCATCACCGCCATCCTGCCCTTCTACCCATATGCACGCCAGGACAAGAAGCACCTGGGCCGCGAGCCAATTTCCGCCCGCCTGGTGGCAGACCTTCTGCAAACTGCTGGTGCGGACCGCATCGTGTCCGTGGACCTGCACACCGATCAGATCCAGGGCTTCTTCGATGGCCCGGTCGATCACATGCACGCTCAGCCCATCCTGACCGATTACATCAAGTCCAAGTACGCCACCGATAACATCACCGTGGTCTCCCCGGATGCTGGCCGCGTGAAGGTGGCAGAAAAGTGGGCCCACGACTTGGGTGATGCCCCGCTGGCCTTCGTGCACAAGACCCGCTCCAATACTGAGGCTAATAAGACGGTGTCCAACCGCGTGGTCGGCGATGTAGAGGGCAAGGACTGCGTGCTTCTCGACGACATGATTGACACCGGTGGCACCATCGCCGGCGCCGTACGCGTTCTGAAGGACGCCGGTGCGAAGAAGGTCATCATCGCCTGCACCCACGGCGTTTTCTCCGACCCAGCCCGCGAGCGCCTCTCCGAGTGCGGCGCGGAGGAAGTTATCACCACCGATACCCTCCCGCAGTCCACCGAGGGCTGGTCCAACCTCACGGTGCTGTCCATTGCACCGCTTTTGGCACAGACCATCCACGAGATCTTTGAGAATGGTTCCGTGACCACCCTCTTCGATCGCGCCTAAGCGCAGGGCCGCCGAGATTTCCCTCGGCGGCTTTTGATTTGCCCCTGGCGCACGTGCTAATCTAACTCAGTCTCGGCGAGGGCGACCTCAGGATGAGGAAGCCGTTATCGACGCGATTGAAGTTAGAGCATGTTGCTTTTTATATACGCCTGCGATGACTCGTCCAAGACGTCCATCGGCAGGCTTTCGTCGTTTTTATCGCGTTGGCCGCGCCGCACTACTTTAACTAAGGAGAATCAAGCATGGCACAGCGCCCAGTAATCAAGGCTGAAGCACGTACCGAATTTGGCAAGGGTGTCGCACGCCGCCTGCGCCGCGAGTGGAAGGTCCCAGGCGTCATCTACGGTTCCCACCAGGAGCCGGTCCACTTCGCAGTTCCGCTGCTGGACATCCAGTCCCTCGTCCGCAACAACGGCGTCAACGCCGTTCTGGAGCTGGAGATTGACGGCGAGCAGTACCTGACCATGGTTAAGCACGTTGACCAGAACGTTCTGACCTTCGACATCGACCACGTTGACCTGCTGGCTATTAAGCGCGGCGAGAAGGTTGAGGTTGAGGTTCCGCTGACCCTGACCGGCGAGCCGGCCCCAGGCACCATGCACATCCAGGATGCTGACGTACTGCTGGTTGAGGCAGACGTACTGAACATTCCGGAGGAGATCGAGGTTTCCATCGAGGGCCTCGAGGACGGCGCAGTTGTCACCGCTGCCGACCTCACCATGCCGGAAGACACCACCCTGGTGGCAGAGGACGACACCGTTATCGTCTCCATCTCCCTGCCTGAGGTTGATGAGGAGCTCGAGGAAGCAGCCGAGGCTGCTGAGGAAGGCGGCGCTGACGCTGGCGCCGAGTCCGTCGACGAGGGCGCAGAGTCCTCCGACTCCGAGGAGTAATCCCCTCCCCTTCACACGCAAGGCCGCCGTGAAATTCGCTTCTCACGGCGGCCTTGCCGTTTTTCTCTCTGCCTATGAGACAATTGAGCGCGTGACTCCACTTCTCGTAGTAGGCCTTGGCAACCCCGGCCCCAAGTACGCAGGCACCCGGCACAATATCGGCTTCGATGTGGCAGACGAACTTGCAGGAGAGCTCATGAGCAGCTTTTCGGTACACAAAAAGACCAACACCGAAGTCGCTGAGGGCATGGCTGGCGGCCGCAAGATTATCTGTGCAAAGCCACGGTCCTTTATGAACCTCTCCGGCGGTCCGATCAAGGCTTTGGCCCAATACTTTCATCTCTCTGCCGCTGACATCATCGTTATCCACGATGAGCTAGAACTCGATTTCGGCACCATTAAGCTCCGCAAAGGTGGCGGCGACCATGGCCACAATGGGTTGCGTTCAACCACAAAGTCCCTAGGCACCAAAGACTATCAGCGCCTTTCGGTAGGAATCGGGCGCCCACCGGGGCGCATGGACCCGGCGTCGTTTGTGCTTAAGCCTTGGGCAAAGCAGGAAAAGGCAGAAATCCCCATCCTTTGCGCCGACGCGGTCGCGGAGGTCTTGCGCGTAGGATAGTCGCCATGAAATTGGCTACCCTACGCACTGGCTTTGGCACTTCCGCTATCCGCATCGACGACGATAACGTGGGTGTTGAATTGGATTATGAAGACGTCGGCCAGCTACTGCGCAGCGAAGATTGGCGCAAGGCCGCCCAGCTTTCCGGCGAGCCCGTGGTCTTTAACCACGCTGATTTGGAGGCCGTCGTACCAACTCCGGGCAAAGTGATCTGCGTTGGACTCAATTACGCCAAGCACATCCGCGAGATGGGACGCGAGTTCCCCGAACATCCCACCTTGTTCATCAAGTTCGCCGATGCCCTCACCGGCCCCTATGATGATGTCTTCATTCCCGAATATGGCACACAGAAGCTGGATTATGAAGGTGAATTGGCGGTCATCATCGGCGAGCGCGCCCACCGTGTCAGCAGCGACGAAGCGCTAGATTATGTGGCCGGCTACGCCATCATGAATGACTACACGCTGCGTGACTTCCAGCGCCAGACTAGCCAGTTCCATGCCGGTAAATCCTTTTATCGCACCGCCGGCTTCGGCCCTTGGCTTACCACCGCGGATGAGTGGTCACCGGGGTCCGGAGCTGTCCTCACCACGACCGTAGACGGTGAGGAAAGGCAGCGCGATAATACCGATGACCTCATCTTTTCCGTAGCTGAGCTCATTGAGTTCTGCTCGCAGCTCTATCCGCTCAATCCGGGCGACGTCATCGTTACCGGCACACCGGAGGGCGTGGGTTTTGCCCGCACCCCGCAGCAATTTATCGAGGACGGTCAGAACGTCACCATCGCCATCGAAGGCTTGGGGCATATTTCCAATACCACCCGCTATGGTGCGCCTGGCTGCGGCCCCGGCTGTACTTGTTCCTAAGCTGTGCCCAGGTTCTCACTCCAACGTGGGCGGTAGCGTTTTCATCCCAGCCGCTTGTACCGGTTAAGCTGGATTAATGAGCACAAAAAGCAGTAAAGCCCCTAAGAAACTCAACAAGAAGGCCTACGAAAAGGAGCTCGAACGCCTCCAAGCGGAGCTCGTGGACATGCAGCAGTGGGTCGTTGAAACCGGCGCCCGCATAGTCATCATCATGGAGGGCCGCGACGCCGCCGGCAAGGGCTCCGCGATTAAGCGCATCACCCAGTACCTCAACCCGCGTACCTGCCGCGTCGAGGCGCTGCCCGCTCCCAACTCTCGCGAACAGGGCCAGTGGTACTTCCAGCGCTACGTGGAAAAGCTGCCCACCAAGGGCGAAATCGTCATCTTTGACCGCTCCTGGTACAACCGCGCCGGTGTCGAGCGCGTCATGGGCTTTTGCACCGATCAGGAATACGTCCGCTTCCTGCACCAAGCACCCACCTTTGAGCAGATGCTGGTCGAAGACGGAATCATGCTGCGCAAGTACTGGTTCTCTGTTTCTGATGAAGAGCAAATTAAGCGCTTTGAATCCCGCCGCAACGATCCGCTGCGCCGGTGGAAGCTCTCCCCTATGGATCTGCAGTCCATTACCCGCTGGGAGGACTACTCCCGTGCCAAGGATGCAATGTTCATCCACACCGATACCCCAACTGCGCCGTGGTACACCGTGGAATCAGAAGACAAGAAGCGCTCCCGTATTAACGTCATTTCGCACCTTCTGAGCACCATTCCGTACGAGAAACTCGAGCACGAGATGCCGGAAATTCCGCAGCGCCCGGATTCCGATGGCGAAACCTATGAACGCCCTGCCCGCGAAGAGTTCCGCTACGTTCCGGACGTCGCTGCAAAGCTTGAGCGCAAGTCCGAACAGAAGACAGCGAAGAAGACGTCCAAGAAGGGCAAGAAGAAGGATAAGAAGAAGTAGCACTCAGGGCTGTATTACTATCTTCTTTTATGAGCACTGACACCGCCGCGCGAGCGCGCTTAGGGGATAAAATCCTCACCGCGGTGGCGGTGCTCATTGCGCTATTTTATGTCATTTCTGCCGCGAAGAATCCCAGCATAATTGAGATTATTCAGGCAGGTCTATCGTTGCTATTCCTGCCATTTATGTGGGTCTGGCGGAGCCGTCCCGTGCTCAGTGCCACGGGCTTTATTGTGCTGCTCGCGGCATGGGCCGTGGCTTGGATGAGCCAGCTGCCCACCAATCTAGGGCTTACCCCCTGGGCCCTGACTGCACCCATGGCGGTGTATGCCTCCTCCCGCTATGTCACGCGCCGCGTTATTCCCCGCACGGTACTGGCGCTGGCGATTCTTGGCTCCTTCATCTCGCCATTCATGTGGCGCATTGATCCGGAGTCATTCCTGCTGCATTACCAACTGGACCGCCGCTACTTGGCCATGTTGGTCGTGCACTGGGCTGTTTTGGGCACCACCTACTTCGCCGCCGCACGCTACTTCGACTTGGCATGCCAGCGCGAGCGCCTAGCCCAAAAGCGTTTCCACCAAGCCCAAGAGGAAGAGCGATTGCTCATCGCACGAGAGTTGCATGATGTTCTGGCCCATTCCCTAACTTTGATAAAGGTTCAGGCGAATGCTGGAATCATTGCCGGGCGATCAGACGCTAAAGCTGCCGAGGAAGCGCTGGCCAGCATTCGCGATGGTGCAGATTCTGCGTTGGAAGAGGTACGCGGCATCGTCACGGCACTGCGCAGCACTGGTCCCACCACACTGAAGCCAACCACGCAGCTAGAGCACATCGAGGGAATCATCGATGGCTTCCGCGCGGCAGGCTTGGACATTTCGGCCCGCCTGCCGCAAAATTGCGAAGTTCCAGCACTCACGCAGTTGGCACTGGTGCGCATCATTTCTGAAGGCCTAACTAATGCGTTGCGGCATCAAGGAGCCGGTACACGGGTGGAAGTAGAGCTAGTGCTAGCCGATGTCGCCCAGATCGCCCTTAAATCTACCAACCCCTCCCCAACTGCCAGCCAAGTGCCCGGCAGCGGTGTGGGTCTTGTTGGCATTGCAGAACGCGCTCACGCTTTGGGTGGAAATCTAGAAACCCGGGGCGATGCCAAAAAGTTCATCGTGCGCGCCGAGCTACCGTTGCAGAAGGAAAGCCGTGTCTAAGATTCGTGTCCTGCTCGCCGATGACCAAGCGATGCTTGTTGCCGCATTGTCTACCATCCTTAACGCACAGGATGATATTGAGGTCGTGGCCACCGCCAATACCGGCTCAGATGCCGTCACCGCAGCGTTGAGCCACCGCACTGACGTAGCCATCCTGGATATCCGAATGCCGGGAATGGACGGCATCTCAGCGGCCCAAGCGATCCTTTCCCGCTTCCCCGAGTGCCGAATCATCATGCTCACCACGTTTAATGAAGAGGAATTGGTAGCTCAATCTATCGCCTCTGGCGCGCATGGGTTCCTCCTCAAAGATGCGGATCCGGAGGTGTTAGCGGGGGCAGTCCGGGACGTCGCCAAGGGCGAATCGGTACTGGCATCCCAGGTGACCGGACCGGTTCTGGAGGCCTATCGCACCGCTCTTACGCGAGGCGAGTTGAGCGCGCAAGAGCGCCAAGGGCTTAGCCTGGTTACCCGGCGCGAGATGGAGGTACTTTCGCTCATCGCCCGAGGGGCCACGAATTCTGAAATCGCCGCCGAGATGGTCATCGCTGAAACGACGGTGAAGACGCACGTCTCTTCGCTCATGTCTAAGCTTGCGGCACGCGATCGCGTGGCGCTGGTGCTGTTGGCCCAACGCGCCGGAATTGCCTAGTCTCCTACTGCGGTCGGAGATATTCACTGCGAAGTCCGTCTTGTGGGCGGAAGATATTCGCGTCCCAGCACGGGAGACTACGCAGTATGAATTATGAAGTCTCCTTTGAGCACGTCTCCAAGTCTTTTGGGCCTCACATGGTTTTGCGCGACGTAGATTTTCGCATCGCGCCTGGTCGCGTCCACGCCTTATTGGGACGCAATGGCGCCGGAAAATCTACGCTCTTTTCAATCTTTTTAGGCCTGCTCTCCGCCGATTCCGGGATGGTTAAAGTAGCTGGCGTTCCCTGGTCTCGCGAAGTCCTAGACCACGTTGGTGCCTCCGTCAATGGCCCTGCCTTTTACGGGCATCTCTCTGCAGAAGCCAATCTTCGCGTACATACTAGATTGCTCGGGCTGCCGGAGGCTGAGGTCGACCGCGTGCTCTCCATCGCCGGTCTCAGCGAAGTTGGTTCCAAAAAAGGCAAAGTCTTTTTCTACCGGTATGAAGGCACGCCTCGCCTTGGCCCAGGCTCTCCTAGGCGATCCAGAAATCCTTGTGCTGGATGAACCACAAAATGGCCTTGATCCGCAAGGCATTGTAGAACTGCGGCACCTCTTGCAAAAGCTTGCTTCTGTCGGCCACACCGTAATCGTGAGCTCACATCAGCTCGGCGAGATTGTCCATCTAGCCCAAGACATCACCATCCTTGCTGAGGGTTCCATTCGCTATTCCGGCGCACTGGAGAACTTGGCTCCTAGTGGTCAACTTGAAGCAGAATTTTTCCGCCTGACGTCTCCGGATGGTGAGCGCCATGTTTAAGCGCTACCTTTCCGCCGAGCTCCTGCGCAGCCGCGGTAGCGCGCTGCAATGGCTCCCGCTCCTAGCCATACCGCTCGTGGTGATGACCGTACTATTTTCCTCCTTTGCTTCTTCCGCGAAGGACGCTACTGGCGTCTTAGGATGGCAGTCCATGTTCATCACGGGCATGTATGCACCTCTCATTGCGCTTTTTGCCACTATTCCCGAACACCGAGAGGCCCGTACCCGGAGCGGCGGTACGCTGTGGCGGAAAGTCAATCCTCACTATGAACAGGCATCCCGCTTTCTTGTCATACTCGCCAGCCTTGCGGCCTTCCATCTCCTGAATTTCGGAGTTTCCTGGGCAGTGGTCGCACTTCAAGGACGAGCGAACCATCAACTGCTACTAGTAGCTGGAGTCTATTCCTTCCTGGGCGCCATCGGTATCGCCGGTCTCGCTGCAGCGAGTGCACGTCGTTGTGGTCTTGCCGCCGCGCTCGTTGCAGGTATTGTCTGGCAGGTAGTTAGTGTTTTACCGAGCATTGTCGAAGGCAATGCGTGGTGGGCTTTCCCGCCAGCATGGCCGCTGCGGCTATTACTTCCTGCACTGCGCATTCATCAGAATTCCGTTCCTCTCGATCCGGGAGATCCGCTGCTGCAAGAAAGTCCTGTGCCTGCTGCGGTGCTATGTCTCCTATTGGCGGTAGTCGGTGCCTGCGCCGCAATCCTTACTCCTCGCCGTACACGACCTCTTTCTCTGCTCCGCCGCGCAGAGGCACCTGCTACTACTGCCGCACCAACTACCGCTGCTGGAACTTGGACCCCCGCAGTTATACCTCGTGCCGCCGCTCGTTCCCGGCTTTTGGGCGCGGTGCGCGGACTTCATCGTGCCGCTTTGAGCCCCGCACTCATCGCCTGCCTAGCTTTAACCGCACTGGCTCTGGTTTTCCTCTCCGCTATCTACTCGCCTAGCTATGTAGAAGGGTTCTTCCTCTTCTTATTGCTACCGGTAGGTGCGGGGATCCTTCCCGTGATGGTGTGGCCCCTTCTCGCGCCCTCGTGGCCTCTCAGTTATATTGAGTCGCGCTATAGCCCAATCGCACTCCTTTTGTGGCTACTTGGCACTGTTGTGCTCGTGTGTTCTGCCGCATCGCTCGCGATGGTCTGCTCTGGTGGTTCTGCCACGGCCGCAGCAGCACAGTTGCCTCTGGCTGTGGGGGTGGGCTTTGCCATCACAGTAGTTTCCCTAGTTATCGTGCTGCTTTTCGGTATTTTGAGCGCGCTCGCCTTCACTATCGTAGGCACGATAGTCTCCGTAACCCTCGGCGGTGATGTACTAGCCAAGACCTTCTTGTGGCTCCTTGCCTTTCCAGTGTGGCCGATGAATGCCGATTCTCCTGGACGCTACACCGTCGCGGCGCTTTTGACGTTGTTGATTGCTGTCGCTGGTTCATGGGCATCCACACGGTTACTACGGACTACTGCTCTGCGGCCCACAGGGTAGAAACGCTACAAAGCAGCCACGATATCCGGCACTTCGGTCCGTTTTGAGTCAACAACGCGGCCGCAATATCGGCCCAGCACCGGGACACAAGGATAAAACGGCAAAAGCCCGCGGAAACCGCGGGCTAGAGCTAGGTGAACTTAGAGCTCAGAAGGAGATACGCGCTTCGGCAGAACAACCGGGCGGGTGTGCGCCAGCTCTTCTACGATGCGTACTACCTGGTTGGAGTAACCATACTCGTTGTCATACCACACGTACAGCACCAGGTGCTTGCCGGAGGCGATGGTAGCAACGCCGTCGACGATGCCGGCGTGGGTATTGCCGATGAAGTCAGAGGAAACAACCTCTGGAGAGGCAATGTAGGAAATCTGCTGGCGCAGGTCGGAGTGCAAAGAGACATTGCGCAGGAAGTCGTTGACCTCATCGCGCTCTACTTCCTTGGACAGCTCGAGGTTGAGCACGGCCATGGACACGTCCGGGGTAGGAACGCGGATGGCGTTGCCGGTGAGCTTGCCCTCAAATTCCGGCAGAGCCTTAGCCACAGCCTTGGCTGCGCCGGTAGCGGTAAGCACCATGTTCAGGCCTGCAGCGCGGCCGCGACGATCGCCCTTGTGGTAGTTATCGATGAGGTTCTGGTCATTGGTGAATGAGTGCGCGGTCTCCACGTGGCCGTGGTTTACACCGTAGCGGTCATTGATGACCTTGAGAACAGGGGTAATGCCGTTGGTGGTGCAGGATGCAGCGGAGAGAATCTGATCCTCATCGCTGATGTTGTCGTTATTGATGCCGTAGACGATGTTCTTGATATCGCCCTTGCCCGGTGCGGTCAGCAGCACGCGGGAGATGCCCTTGGCCTTGAGGTGCTGAGACAGACCCTCGCGGTCGCGCCATGCGCCAGTGTTGTCCACCAAGATGGCATTATTGATGCCATAAGAGGTGTAATCGATCTCGGCGGGATCGTTAGCGTAGATCATCTGGATCTTGGTGCCATTGGCCCAGATGACCTCGTTTTCCTCATCCACGGAGATGGTGCCGTTGAAAGCACCGTGGACGGAATCGCGGCGCAGCAAGGAAGCGCGCTTGAGGATGTCACCGTCGCCCTTCTTGCGCAGGACGATGCCGCGCAGGCGGACGCCACCGTATGCTGCCTCGCGGGCGACGAGCAGGCGGGCCAGCAGGCGTCCGATGCGGCCGAAGCCGTAGAGGACGACGTCGGTGGTCTCTAGGTCAACGCCAGCACCGACGATCTCGCACAGCTCGCCTTCCAAGTACATGCGGAGGTTTTCCTCGTTGGATTCCTCCCACCCGAGGACCAAGCGGCCGAGGTCGACGCTTGCGGCGCCCAGGTTCATGTCTGCCAATTCCACCAGGATAGGCAGGGTCTCCGCCGTGGACAGGTGGCGCTGTGCGATGCGGCGGCCGTAGCGATGAGACTTGATGATGTCGATATCGGTCTGCCCCACCAGTGGGCGGCCGAAGATGGTGGTGACAACGTTATTGTTGCGGTGCAGCTGGTGGATGAGCGGAATCATCTGCTGCGCCAGCTCGAGGCGCTCGTTCCAATCATCATGGCCAACATGTGCGTTCGCAGTCACGTAATTCATTCCTTTTCTGTCACGGGGGTGGCATTAAATCTTCAAACATAAATATTAGCGCTTACTAGTGTGGGTTTTGGCATAGATCGTTCAGGATGTTGGCCACAGTACCCCCGTTAATTTTTGCCACGTCGGTACCTACGAGGCAGTAAGCTACGGCATCATCGTGCTGCGCACGGCGTTCCTTAAGCACAGGGTTCAAGAGCGGATAAACCGGGGGAAGGTTGGGGTGACTGCGGGTGTACTGAGTTTCTAGTCCACGAGCAAAGCGGCCCGAGAAAGCACGGGTAGACACGGTTTGCCCACCACGGCGCAGTAGCTGCCGGTTGTAGTCACTCGTTCCCGCCTCTTCAGTGAGCAAAAATGCGGAACCGCAGGAACATGCGCCGACGCCGTCCCAGGACATAGCGGTGGCTATATCGTCTGCAGTGCGCAGGCCGCCAGCGGCGATTAGAGGAAGTTCAGGGGCTGCGGTATGCACGTCGGACACCAATTCCTCCAAGTCCCGAGAATCGGGAGTCGCGGCTAAGTCCCAGGTTCCGCGATGGCCGCCGGCGGCTGGGCCTTGGACGCAGAGCACGTCGACGCCCCGACGTGCGGCCGCGGTTGCCTCAGCAGAAGTGGTGACGGTGGTCCAGGCCTCTGCGCCCGCAGCGTGGATTCGCTCTATCTGTTCAGGTGTGAAGGTGCCAAACATAGACCACACCACGCGGGCGCCGCCGCGCAACGCTAGGTCCAGCTTCTCTGCAAAGCCAAAGGAGTAATCGGGATCAGGTAATGGCTGGTTTTCTGCTTGCGCCAGCTCGCGTGCGGCGGCGCGTTGCGCCCCGGAAAGCGGCTGTTGTGGGCAAAAGAAGTTTGCTCCAAACGGAATACCGGCACACTGGTCAATCTGTGTGCGGGCAGCGTCTAGGCTGGCAGAGCCCAAGCCTAGAGTGCCAAAGGAACCGGCGGCATGGGCGGCGCGCACTAGTTCCGGGGTGGTGAGACCGCCGGCCATGGGCGCGGGGATTACGCTACGGGAAAGGGAGCTTATAACCTGACTCATAGCACCCCACCTTACTGAGAGAGGAAGCTAGTGCAGTGGCACCTTTAGGAGATTTTTTCGCGCGGTTCTTTGGCTCGAAGAATAAACCCACACCAGGCCTCAATCCGGACGAGCTAGAGGCGGAGTGGCTTATTGTGGGCTTGGGCAATCCCGGCGCGAAGTATGCCGCTACCCGCCACAATGTGGGCTATATGGCCATCGATGATCTGTTAGCCGCAGGCGGTGACGTGCTGGAGCCGGTTCGTGGGATGGATGTGCAGGTCGCGCCACTTAGCTGGGCGGGACAGAAAGTACTTGCCGTGCGTTCGGGCACGTTTATGAATCTTTCTGGCGATCCAGTAGCGCCGCTGGCACAGAAGCTAGGCATCGCCCCAGATCACGTCATTGTTCTCCACGATGAGCTGGACCTTCCGGCCAATAAGATCCGGATCAAGCAGGGCGGAAATGAAAACGGGCACAACGGCCTCAAGTCGCTCACCGAGCGCTTGGGCACCCGCGACTATCTGCGCGTGCGCATTGGCATTGCCCGGCCGCCCAAGGGTTCGTCCATTCCGGATTACGTATTGGGCCCCGTGGATGCGGGCGCTGGCTTTGATGACGCCATCGCCACCGCGGCCGAGGCCGCCCGCCTCATCGTGACGGACGGGCTAGGCAAGGCCCAGAACCAGATCCACTCGCGCTAGCACTGGGAAAATTTTTCTAGTGCCTTGGGGCTGCCGGCGGCGACGATGAAATCGGTGGGGGTGAGCTCGGTGGCGTCGGCAAGCGGGGCCCACTCCCCTTCCGCGCGGCGCACAGAGACCAATTGCACGCGGTGCGTGCGCCAGATGGCAGAAAGGTCGAGCGGCCGGCCCACCAATGAGCTAGGAACGGCCATCTGGGTCACGCCATAATCGGTGGCAATCTCCGCAAAATCACGGAAACGCCCGCCCAGAAGGTAGGCCACGCGGCGGCCGGTATCACGCTCTGGCCGGATGACATGGTGGGTGCCAATCTGGCTGAGAATGCGCGCGTGCGCCTCCGAATCAGCCTTGGCCCAGATGTCTTTGACCCCCAACTCCACCAGATTGGACGCGGTGAGGATGGAATCTTCCAAGTGGGAGCCGATGGCGACGATGACGCGCTCGACCTCCTCCACGCCCAGCTGGCGCAAGGCCTCTGGGTCGGTGGTATCGGCTGCAATGGTCTCGGTGAGGTAGGGCGCTTCTTCACGCACGCGCTTTTCGCTGGAGTCGATGCCGAGGACCTCAACCCCATTGGCCATCAGCTCATGAGCAAGCGAGGAGCCAAATCGGCCTAATCCAATAACGACGACGGGTGGAATATCGATGCCGGCGCGGGTGCGTCCCAGCGCCTTGAGAATATTAGCCAAGGAACGGCCTTTCTTCGGGGAAGCTATAGCGCCGGCTGACGGATTTCGCCGCCAGCGCTGCTACCAAGGTGGTTGGGCCAACGCGGCCCAGGTACATAATGAGGCACAGCACTATCTGCGAGGGCGCAGATAGGCTTGCGGTAATTCCGGTGGACAAGCCCACCGTAGCGAAAGCAGAAAGAACTTCGAAGGAGACTTGATCACCGCTAAACTCCGGATCAAAAAAGCGCAGCGCCGCCACGCCCAGTGTGACCACCATGACGCCGGCAAAGCTCAACGCCAGTGCCTGGCGGGTCACCGATCGCGGAAGGCTGCGGTGGCCAATGGTGGTGGTTTCCCGGCCCGAAAACTCCGCGGCCATGGCAGCCAAGAGCACGCAGGCGGTGGTGACTTTAATACCGCCGGCCGTACCGGCCGAGCCACCGCCGATGAACATCAAAATATCGGTGCCCATCAGCGTAATGGGGTGTGCCTGCCCATAATCAATGGCGTTAAAGCCCGCCGTGCGCGGAGAAGCGCTGGCAAAGAAAGAGTTGAGCAACTTATCCCCCAGCGACATCGAGGACAAAAGCCCGGTCCACTCCATGCACGCGAAGAAGACGCCACCAGCGAGCAAAAGCACGGTCGTGGCCGCTAGGGTCATGCGGGCGGTAATGGAAATGCGGTGGACCACAAGGCGATCGCGGCGTACCAACCGCACCAGCTCCGCCCACACCGGAAAACCTAAACCGCCACCGATTAAGGCGGCGGCCAACGGCAGCAAAATCCAGGCATCAGAAACAAAGGCCACCAGGTTATCGCTATTGGTACTGAAGCCGGCATTGTTAAATGCAGATACCGCATGGAATATGCCTTCCCACACCGCTCGCGGAAAGGAGTGCCCATAGCCAATCATCAAGCGTGCGGCCACAATGACAGCGATGATGGTCTCAGCCACCGCGGTAAAGACGAAGGTAAAAATCAGCGTCTTGCGGATTCCACCGGGGGCAATGGGTCGCCCCTCATAGGCACCGGTTTTGCGCGCCTTGAAGCTAATCCGGCCAGTAAATAGCAGGCCGGATAGCGAAGCGAGCGACATGATGCCCAGGCCGCCTAGTTGGATCAGCGCCAAGATGATGACCTGCCCGGCCGGGCTCCAAAAGCTGCCGGTATCCACCACGATAAGCCCGGTAAGCGAGACCGCAGACGTAGCGGTAAACAGGGCGGACAGGAAGGAAGCGCGGGCGGTGCCGGCCTCGGCGAACGGCAGCATAAGCAAAACCGTTCCCACCAGAATCAGCACAAGGAAGCCAGCCGCGGTCAATCGCGCCGGGCCCCACTGCCGTACGGAAAGCAAGTGTTTCACGAGCGGAAGTATAGATCTGCTTTCGGCGCAGGGAAACTGCTGGCCGGCACTACCCCTCGGTGGGCGGTTAGCATTGGTGTTATGACTTCGCCACATAGCACTGCCAAGACCATTGTGATTACCGGCGCATCCGGCGGGTTGGGGGCCGCGGCAGCTCGTCAGTTGCACCGCACCCGGCCACAAGACAACCTGGTAATCATCGGCCGCAATCCGGAAAAAACCCGCGCAGTGGCCGAGGAAGTCGAAGGCCAGTACTTCCTAGCGGACTTCGAATCCCTGGGCCAGGTACGCCGCTTGGCACAGGATTTGGAAGGCTTAGAGCACATCCACGCCTTGGGCAATAACGCCGGCGGCATTTTTGACGGCCCGTCTACCACCGCCGATGGGTTTGAGCGCACCTGGCAGGTCAACGTGGTGGCGCCTTTCCTGTTGACCTCGCTGCTACGGGACAAGCTGCGCGCGGATAACGCGAACGTGGTGCAGACGGCTTCGCTAGCTAATTTCCTCATGTCCAACTTTAACCTGAACGATCCCAATACGCTGGAGCACTTCAGCCCCGAGCGTGCCTACGGCAACGCCAAGCTGGGCGATATCCTGTTCACCCGTTATCTCGACGCCCACGGGCTTTCCGCGGTGTCCTTCCACCCTGGCGTGCTTGCCACTGACTTTTCCAAGTCCTCTACCGGCATGATGTCCAAGATGTATTCCGGGCTGATTGGCAAGACCTTTGGCACTCCTGCGGACGGCGGCGATAACCTCGCCTACTTTTTGACCGGCACCGAGGGAATCCACTTTGAATCCGGCGAATACTACAACGACAAGCGCAAACCTGGCCTCCAGCGCCCCATTGCGAAGAAGCTGTCGGTGGCTCGCCGCGTCTTTGATGATTTGGGGCGCCGCCTCAATGTGGAGTGGTAGCGCGAAACCACTAGACTATGCCGCATGAGTTCTGTCGTTTCTGAGGCCTCGCGCCGCCGCACGTTTGCCGTTATCGCCCACCCGGATGCTGGTAAGTCCACGCTGACGGAGGCGCTGGCGCTGCACGCACACGTTATTAATGAGGCCGGCGCGGTCCACGGCAAGGGCAACCGCAAGTCCACCGTGTCTGACTGGATGGATATGGAAAAGGACCGTGGCATTTCCGTGGCGTCCTCGGCGCTGCAGTTCGAGTATGCGCCGGAGGGCCACGAAGGCGAGCCCTACATGATTAACCTGGTTGATACCCCGGGCCACGCGGACTTCTCGGAGGATACCTACCGCGTGCTCACCGCGGTGGATGCGGCAGTCATGCTTATCGACGCCGCCAAGGGCCTCGAGCCCCAGACTCTTAAGCTCTTCCGCGTGTGCAAGGCCCGCGGCCTGCCTATCGTTACCGTGATCAATAAGTGGGACCGCGTGGGCCGCGAGCCTTTGGAGCTTGTCGACGAAATCGTCAACGAAATCCAGTTGCAGCCCACCCCGCTGTACTGGCCGGTCGGCATTGCCGGTGACTTCCGCGGCCTGGCGCATATCAACGATGATGGCGAGGCCGATGAGTATATCCACTTCATCCGCACCGCTGGTGGTTCCACTATCGCCCCGGAGGAACACTTCGATCCGGATGCCGCTGGTGAGAAGGAAGAAGACGTGTGGGAGACCGCTGTCGAGGAAGCCGAGTTACTTGCCGCCGATGGTGCCCTGCATGACCAGGAGCTATTTGAGCAGTGTGTAACCTCCCCACTCATCTTTGCCTCTGCGATGCTGAACTTTGGCGTGCACCAGATTTTGGACACCCTATGCGCCATCGCCCCGGCTCCGCACTCGCGGGACTCCGATCCGAAGGCAGTTGAGGCTGCCACCAGCGCCATTGATGAGGTCCGCGAGGTCAGCGATGACTTCTCTGGCGTCGTCTTCAAGGTCCAAGCAGGCATGGACCAAAAGCACCGCGATAATTTGGCCTTTATGCGCGTGGTCTCCGGTGAATTCGAACGCGGCATGCAGGTCAACCACGCCCAATCCGGCCGCAGCTTTTCCACCAAGTACGCCCTCACCGTCTTTGGCCGCACGCGCGATACCGTGGATACCGCCTATCCGGGCGATATCGTGGGTTTGGTCAACGCAGGCTCGCTTGCCCCTGGTGACACCATCTATTCCGGCAAGAAGGTGCAATTCAAGCCCATGCCGCAGTTCGCGCCGGAGGCCTTCCGCATTCTGCGCGCGAAGTCGCTAGGCAAGTACAAGGCCTTCCGCAAGGGACTGGAGCAACTGGCGGCCGAAGGCGTGGTCCAGATCCTCAAGAACGAGGCGCGTGGCGATGCCTCCCCTGTCATGGCGGCGGTGGGCCCCATGCAGTTCGAGGTCATGCAGGCCCGCATGGAGTTCGAATACAACGTGGAAACCGTCACCGAGCCTATCCCCTATTCCGTGGCTCGCCGCACCGATGCCGAATCCGCCCCAGAGCTCGGCCGTCAGCGTGGCGTGGAAATCTTTACCCGCCAAGATGGCGAGCTCATCGCGCTCTTTGGCGATAAGTGGAAGCTCGCCTTCATTGAGAAGGAACACCCAGAGCTCACCATGGAAACCCTCGTGGCGGATTAGAAACCACACAGGTCCACATAGCAGAGAAAAAGGCCGCTTCCCGTTCTGGGAAGCGGCCTTTTCCGTTGCGTGTTAAACCATCAACATCACAGGGACAACGGCAATCTTGACCACCTGCGCCACCACAATGGTGGCCGCATAACCGGTCATGATGCGCGAGTCGGAGCTCAGCCCCGTGGCGTAGTTGACCACGGCCGGCTGAGCAAAGATGCCAGAAAGTCCGCCAGAGGTACGGGTTTCGGACTGACCCATGAAGCGATTCGCTACAGCGAATAAGACCGAAACCACCACGGTGACAATGGCGGCGAGGATCATGCACTTCAGACCCATCCAGGAGAAGGCGGTGAACAAGAATGCCTCGCTGGATGAGAGGCCCACAGACGCCAAGAAGATGACGAGGCCCCACTGCTGGAAGGCGGTATTAATGGAAGCCGGAACCTGCCATGGAATGCGGCGGGTGCGGTGCAGCGCACCGAGGATAAGACCGGTAATCAGCGGGCCGAGCGCGAAGCCCAGCTCGAAAGAAGCACCACCTGGCATCGGTACCACGACCTGGCCCAGCAGATAACCCAAGAAGAGGCCACCACCCAAGGCCACCCAGTTCAGCTCGGAGTAGGACTTAATGGAGTCGCCGAAGTAATCCTGGATATCGCCCAAGCGGTCAAACTTCACGATGAGCTCGAGGATATCGCCGGAAGCCAGATGAGTTTCATTATTGGCCAAGAATTCCTCATCGCCGCGCTGCACGCGCACGATACGACCGCCATAGCGGGAGAACAGGTTGAGCTCCTCAACGGTGCGGCCGGCAATATCTTGGTTAGAAATAGCCACGGTTTCGATGACCAGGCGCTTATCCACGAACGGAGTTTGCGGCTGGCGCTTGCCCAGCATTTGGGTCAGTTCACGGGCCTTGGCCTTGGTGACCATCACGCGCAGGATATCGCCCTTGTGCAATTCGGGGCGATCGCCGGCAACCCGGACCTTATTACCGCGGCGAATGGTAGCGATCACAAAGTGATCCTTGAACTGTTCTTCCAAATCATCGTAGTTCACGTCTTTGGTAACGCGAATGGTGCGGGAGCGGAAGATCTTGGAGGCAGAATTGTCCTTATCGTGCTTGGCGGGCCAATTCTGCTTGAGCAGGAATGCCACGACCAAAATGGCCACCGCCACACCCACGGGATAGCCCAGCGAGTAGCCCACGGCGGGTAGCTCTTCACCGGTTTGTTGCTGGGCAACTGCCAGCGACGGCGTCGAGGTCGTGGCGCCGGCAAATACACCAACGGAAGCCAAGGTATCCAGCCCCAGCATGCCACCAAAGAGGATGGCTGCGCCCGCGGCCACCACAATCGCAATGGTCGCCGTGAGCATGTGCTTCATCTGCTTGGAAAAGCCCTTGAAGAAGCGCTCACCGGCGGACAGGCCTTGCATATAAATAAAGAGTCCCAAGCCCAGCTCTTGCAGGGAGCTTAAGATGTCTTTATCTAGGTCAATAAACGAGCCGAAGGCCAAGCCCACAAACAGCGTGCCTGCCGCGCCAAAGCGCAGCGGACCGAAGGGGATCATGCCAAAAAGCGTGCCGAGCAGCACTATGAAGAAAATGCTCAGCCATATATTTCCATCAAAAATTGCTAACACGCTGGAATATTTTAGGCATTTTCCCCCAAAGTTCCACGTGAAAGGCACATTCTTTAACGACCACCAATGGCATCGCTACTGCTTAGACCCTTTTCACCAGGGGCCACCCACCCCCAGCAGCGGCACATCTCACAGCTAACGCCCATAGTGAACTAATCGAGGAGGAATTCCTTCCACCGTGGCCACTCCGTGTAGGTCTGGGCTTTCCCTGCCTGATAGTTCGCCCGCAGCTTGTGTACGTTGCGTTCGGTGGAGGCCACCTGCATATCTTCCGGGAAAAATAAATGCGCCTTCCCTTGGCGCTCCAACTCCAAAAGCCGATCTTTGGCTGCGTTATAGAGGGCGGGGCGGGCTATAAGGGCGTCGGCAATAGCGGGGTACCTGCGGAAGATGCGGCGGACGAAGGCTGGGCGCGCAACCTCCGGGCGCACATACCCGCGCGGCTTAGTACCAATAAACAGAAACTTCTCGTATCCGGCCTCTTCTGCTTGCGCAATGGTAATGCCACCGGAAGAGCCCAAAGCACCGTCCACGTACGGCGCGCCGTCGATAAATCGCATCGGCATAATCAGCGGCAGCGTGGAGGAAGCGCGCACGCGCACGAAGAGATCTTCCGGGGTGTGGATGTCCTGGCGAGTCCAGTAAACAGACTCGCCGGTATCGGCGCGCGCTGCAGCAAGCACCATATCGGCCGGATGCTCGCAGTAGGACTGCCAATCAAAGGGCAAATCCCTGTCTGCTGCGCGCTCATAGATGTACTCGGCATTGAAATACCCGGTGCCACGCACCAGCGAACCCACGCCACCGAAGCTAGGGTTTTTAGCAAAGTCCGTAAAAGACTCTTCGGCGCGGCGGGCATCGCGCGACAAGTAATTAACGGTGTGCGATGCCCCGGCAGAGACGCCGCCTACCCAGCCAAAGTCCACGCCTTCTTCGATGAGTTTGACCATACAGGCGGCAGTATAGGAATTGCGCATGCCGCCGCCTTCAATAACGAGTGCGGTGTTACTGGCGTCAATCATGGTGCCCCATACTACGCTGGGCCCAATGAAGCGCATTTTCCGACAATTGCTCGCGGACGAAGAAGGCACCTTCGATATCGAAACCGGCCAGCAGCCCCGCACCGGGTTCGCCTATAACCCCACCGGGAAGGTGCTCCTGCGGGTGACGGAGCCTACCCCGGCCGCGGTGAGCAAAGCCTTGGCCTTAGCCAAGGAACACGGCGCGCGGTATCTCGGCACATGGCGCCAGCCGGATGGTCCGCTCGTCTTCCTCGCCACGGCCGTAACCCACGATGAGTCCGTGGCCCGCGAGCGCGTTGCCGCCACCGGCCAACGTGCCTATTTCGACCTGGAGCGCTGCCGCACCATCACCGTGAGCGCTCACTAGACTGGGCTCCCATGGGATTAAAAGATGCACTTGCCCGGCTAACCGGCGCGCAGTCCCCGCGCCTGGCGCGCCCCGATTCCACCTGACTTAGGCCATTTTAGTGCGGAACAATCCCACCCCACCGCCAAATACCACCAGGTAGCAATGTCAAGAGAAACGTTACTCACCCACACATGCCCTAAGTCGGGAAGCGCCAGCTAACCCCGTAAGTATTCAGCCGCTTCGGCGGCAAGTTCCTCTGGGGCCTCGCTGACATCCAGCAGGATGCCCGCTTCCCCGGCTGCAGTTCCTCGAGTGTCTCGAATTGCGAGTCCAGAAGGACGACCGGCATGAAGTGCCCAGAGCGCTGACTCATGCGCTCCTTGAGCAGCTCATAAGAGCCGTGCAGGCCCACAAAGATCGTATCGATGATGTCGCGGTGGGAGAGCTTGAGTGCGGAGCAGCCCACAATGGCACCGGCGTCCTAGTCCGTGAGAAAGCGGCCTAAGGACTCGAGCCAGGGCTTGCGGTCGGCGTCGTCAAGGGCCTGCCCCGAGGCCATTTTCTAGATGTTCGCCGCCGGATGCATATCGTCCCCATCCCGAAAAGGCAGGCCCGTGCGCTGCGCCAGCAGCTCCCCGACAGTGGACTTACCGCAGCTCGAGACTCCCTTGATCACCACCTGCTTGCGCATCATCCCTCCTTGCAGCACCCCACCAAATCGTACGCACTGCGCACTGCCTGACGCAGCGCGATTCAACGCAACATGACGCAACCACCGTGCGGCTCGATAAAGCGCGGTTTAACCCAGCGGCGCGTACATGAGGTTCGCGCGCTGCACCTCGCCGCGTGTGGTCGGGTCAAAGGTCGCGCACAGGGCAGCCGCCACGTAGCGCACGCCACCCACCGGAGCAGAGGAGCCGACCCGCTCGGCGCAGTTCTGCAAGGCCGGCAGGCCGATGTCGTCGCCCGGCGAAGTCATGGAGAAGAAGGACGCGGCCATCATGGTGTCACCATCGGCACGCACATACTCGGAAGAGCCCTTGATGGCCTGCCAGGCAATCGCGCCAACGGGGTCGGTACGGAATTGGTTCCGCTCAGTCTGGGTCAACTCGGCGTTGGCGGCGGGTACGGACAGAGATGCGACGAGGAGCGCAGCGCATGCTGCGAGGAAAGAAGACTTTTTCATAGCAATATTGTATCCCCCGTGCATTGGGGTTGTCCTGGTATTCCTTCGCTATTGTCCAGAGGAACCGCTTGTTGCGGGAAGGATGGAAGCGCGCAGCTGGCGTATCTCAGTGGACCCCACGCGGCAGCACCCACCCAGCAGGCTAGCACCGGCAGCCACGAGATCCGTTACGGCCTCAGCCAGGCTCGCCGCGCCAACGGAGGCTGGCCGCCAATCATGGGCGCCGTTGTCCCAGCCGAGGCTTGTGTCCAGATCTGGCCGTGGGCGTAGTCTTCACCGGGGTTTTCCCACCGCCAGGTTTCAATCACCTCAGGCACGGTGGAGGTTTCACCGACAAAATGTAGTGCAGACCTGCATCGATGAGTGCTTGCTTGTTCGCCGCTGAAACCATGCCCGCATCAGCAACGACGGTAACCTCGTCGAGCTGGTAGGCATCTTAGAACCGTGTGATCATCGGTAGCATCGTGTGGGTTTATACCGAGTTGCCAGCAAACGCGCCCACATGCAGTGGAAACCCGGTGGCATCAGTAAGCAGCCCGACAAGGTTTTGTGGCTCCACACGGCGTTCTTTGGAAAATAGGGAGTTGCGAAGCTCATCAGGAGTATCGGCTTCAAAGTACAAGATGGTCACGTCGTACAAGTTAAATGCGCCTGGCCCAATACCTGCATGATGGGCCAACGTTTGGGTTTGTATCTCCCCGAACGATTCGGTGGCGAAGGAGGAAAGACGCCTCTGGATGGTGCGGTAGCTTGCGCTGGTGATGCCAACCTCAGCAAGAGTCTCGATGAAATCCAGCTTTAAGCTGGGATGGATGATCCGGGCACGCACCAGAACACGAAGCACCGGATCATCGCCGCTTGCTGCAGCAAGGCCTAACTCGTTGAAACACGCATCAATACAGTCCAGCAAGTATCCAGCCCGCTGACCGGCTACCGGTAGCGGGTTGGTCACCATCGACGATGCGTTGAGCCTCAGCCCGCAAAAGCGCAAGCTCAGACTCTGAATGCGCTGAGCCGATATGCTTCATTCTTTTCGCACTTTTGCGTTCAGAGAACACCACGTGCACCGCTATCGCTCCTGAGTCGGTCTTGACGGTGCGAATATAGGGACTCACCAAAATCAGACTACTGAACACCCCGGAACTACCCACTTAGTGCGGAAAAATCCCACCCCACAAACAAAACCACCAGGTAACAGTGTCAAGAGTGACGTTACTCACCTGCCCATGACCTAAGTCAGGTTAGACTAAGGGCTTATGGGATTAAAAGACGCCCTCGCCCGACTTACCGGCGCGCAGCCCCCGCGCTTAGCTCACCCCGATTTCACCGCCCCCACCGCACGGGTAGAAAAACTGGAAATCCACACCGCTGGCTCGCTTATCATTGTGGTCACTAATCAGCCCGGCGCGGAAGTGGTCTGCGAGTTAGCCCGCGCCCGTGAATCCGCTACCTTGGTCTCTCCCGCTGCCACGGTTCATTTTGCCGCCACAAACAAGGAAGCCCTTCCCATCAAAGATCCCCGGCGCGGCTGGGTCATTCCGCTTGCGCCCGCGCTTGCCGACGCCCTCGTAGACAACCTCCCCTACCCCGGCGACTACGAGCTTTCCCCCGCCCTAGCCGTGGTGGTGGAATAGTTTCCTAGAAAGGACTGACATGCTGCTTTTGCCTTGTGCTGGGAAGAAGCCGCGCATCCACCGCAGTGCGTGGATTGCGCCCAACGCCACCATCATTGGTGATGTAGAAATCGGCCCGGACTCCTCCGTGTTTTATGGCAGTGTGCTGCGCGGCGACGTGGGCGCAATTCGCATTGGCTCTAGGTGCAATATTCAGGACAATTGCGTCTTCCACGTAGAAGAGGACACGCCATGTGTACTAGAAGATGATGTCACGGTGGGACACATGGCGATGGTTCATGCCGCGCATGTGGAGGCCGGTTCCCTGGTGGGTATGTCCTCTTCGCTGCTCTCGCGCTGCACTATTGGCACCGGATCGCTCATCGCGGCAGGCGCCGTGGTACTGGAAGGAACCGCCATTCCACCGCGCAGCCTTGCCGCCGGCGTGCCAGCGAAGGTACGTCGCGAGCTCAGCCCGGAAGAGTCACAGGCCTTCATTGCGCATGCTGCCCGCTACGTGGACTGCGCGCGCAGCCAATCCGATGTGGCATTGAGCCTGGATGAGGTCACCTTTGATTAAAGGGAAAGCACGCCCATAAGGATGAGGAAGACCGCCACGAGGTAGCCGCCGAAGAGCGCCACCTGGGTGCTATTGGCGCGCGCCGCGGCAAAAAGACGGCCGGCGGCCGATTCGGGATGGGCGCGCACCACCGCAATAAAAAGGCCACAGATGGTGGGCAGGGACAAAGCCAGGCTGGCGTACCACACCAAGCCCCCGTACTGAGCGGCCGGAGCGATATCTTCGGTAGCCAGGTGCATGAGCCCGTAATAAAACGGCACCGAGGTCAGCGATTGCACCACGCCCATAATGAAACCGATGATCGCGGTAAGCAGCGATGGAGTACGCAACGGCTTGAGCAGCCGATTTACCAAGGCATTGGGCTGGCCTTGAGAGCGCCACGAGCCGAACCCCACCGCGATGCCGACTGCGACAAGTACCCAGCCGGCAATAGGTGAGCTCAAAATGGCCTCAATCTGGTCTTTTACTCCCAGCAGCACAAACATCACCACGGCCGCCGCGGCGAGGACTCCCATCCAGTCCCCTATCACCACTAAGGAGGCAATGCGCCGATACTTGCCGCGGGGCAAGATGATGCCAATGGCCACGAGGATTCCAATGAGTAAGGCATTGACGGAATCCAAGAGGGCGAAACTAACGGCGTGGAGCATGCCGGTTAGTCTACCGCCCCATGCCGCCATCGCCGATACGCCCGAGGACACAAAACCTATATCTCACGAGCGGCATCCTATGGTCCACCGCACAGGTCTTTGCACACATTCCGCAATTTTGCGTACACTATGCAATGTTTCGCACGGGGTGCAAATTTCTCCCCGCGGATTCCATAGTCACTGTCACCTGCGCGCAGAGCATTGCACGCATACTGCACAAGAAAGCACATTTTTATGTCTAAATTCCTCTACCGGCTAGGTAGCTGGTCCTACCGCAAGGTGTGGCCCTTCCTAGCCTTTTGGCTCATCGTCTTGGTGGCCATGGCGGCACTTACCGCCGGCTTTGCCAAGGCCCCGAACCCTAATTTCTCCATGCCGGAGATGGACTCCACCACCACCCAAGACAAGATGATGGAGCGCTTCGGCCAAGATACCGATGCCATGAGTGCACCCGAAGGCACCGTGGTCATCCAAGCACCGGAGGGAAAGACCCTCGCCGATAAGCAGGTAGCCGGCGAGGTAGATGACCTCCTTGGCGAACTCAAGGACACTGGCGCACTCAAGGACCAGGACAAACTGGTCAGCCCGGTGATGGCTGCAGCCTGCATGGAAAAGCAAATGGGCGAAAAGATGAAGGCCCAGCACATGCCAGACGAGCAGATTCAGAAGAACCTGCAGCAGCTCTCCCCTCTGAGCGAGGATAAGTCCACCGGCACCGTCACCATCACCTTTGATGCGGAAACCGTCATGGATATCCCAGAAGAGGACATGACCAAGGTCACGGAAGTACTCAATAAGTATGACGAGGGCGACCTCACCGTGAAGTACCAGGGCAATGCTTTTAGCTCCGCTGGCCAAGAGATGGGTGGCAGCGCCGAGATTATCGGCCTCATCGTCGCAGCGATCGTGCTGCTGATTACCTTCGGTTCCTTCGTGGCCGCTGGCATGCCGCTAATTTCCGCCATCATCGGCGTGGGCATCGGCATCCTCGGCGTGCAGGTATCCACGGTCTTTACGGATACCATCTCCGATATGACCCCGACGTTGGCCTCCATGATTGGCCTGGCCGTCGGCATCGATTACGCGCTGTTTATTGTCAACCGCTTCCGCAACGAGCTCATCACCTCCTCTGGCCTCAACGATCTTTCGCCAAAGGAACTGGCCCAAGAGCTCAAGAAGATGGATAAGGCCACCCGTGCCCACGCCATGGGCATGGCGCTGGGCACCGCGGGCGGTTCCGTTGTCTTCGCCGGCACCACCGTGGTCATCGCCTTGGCCGCGCTGACCATTATCGGCATCCCGTTCCTGGGCACCATGGCCATCGCTGCTGCGGCTACGGTCATCATCGCCGTATTGGTTGCCAATACCTTCATCCCTGCCCTGCTGGGTCTCTTGGGCACCAAGATTTTCGCTGGCCGCGTGCCTGGCCCCAAGGTTCCAGACCCAGAGGACGAAAAGCCCACCATGGGCCTGCGCTGGGTTCGCCGCGTGCGTGCCCACCCGTGGCTGCACCTTATCGCGGGCGTCGTTGTGCTGGGCATCCTGGCCGTACCATTTGCCCAGCTGCGCCTGGCCATGCCCACCGATGGCACCGCAAAGCCCGGCACCCCGCAGCGCGAGGCCTATGAGATCACGGCAGACGCCTTTGGCCCTGGCCGCAATGCGCCGATGATCGCGTTCGTTGATGTGGCCGACGTCCCTGAGCAGGACCGCATGCCGGCCTTTCAGGAACTGCTGCAAGAATTCAATGACAACGACGGCGTAGAAAACGCCCAGATCGTGCAGACCACTGACAACGGTGATGCTGCCCAGATCATGATCACGCCTACCACCGGTGCAACCGATGAGGAAACCACCGAAACCCTTAACCACCTGCGCGATTACCAGGGTGAGTTTGAAAAGACCGGCGGTTCCTACGGCATTACCGGTATCACCCCGATCTTCGATGACATTTCTGAGCGCCTCAATAACGTGCTCATCCCATACGTAGCCATCGTGCTGGGCCTGGCCTTCATCGTCTTGATGCTGGTCTTCCGCTCCATCTGGGTACCGCTCATCGCCGCAGCCGGCTTCGCTTTGTCGATGGCCGCAACCTTCGGCATCACCGTGGCCATTTGGCAAGAAGGCATGTTCGGCATCGTCGACGACCCACAGCCGCTGCTTTCCTTCCTGCCCATCATGCTCATTGGCCTTACCTTCGGCCTAGCCATGGACTACCAAGTCTTCTTGGTTACCCGCATGCGCGAGGGATTTGTCAATGGCAAGACGGCCGGCAACGCCACCTCGAATGGCTTCAAGCACGGCGCCCGCGTGGTCACGGCCGCGGCCCTCATTATGGTTTCCGTCTTCGCCGCCTTCATCTTGATGGACGAGCCGTTCATTAAGACCATGGGCTTTGCCCTGGCTGCAGGCGTGTTTATCGACGCCTTCGTGGTCCGCATGATGATCATCCCCGCTACCATGTTTGTGCTGGATAAGAAGGCATGGTGGTTCCCGCGCTGGTTGGATAAGATCACGCCAAACATGGATATTGAAGGCGAGGCCTTGCACTCTGACCACGAGGAACTCCTGCGCACCCAACGAGAGAAGGTAGGCGAAGCACACCGTGACTAGTCCGCGCGAAGAAAAGAAGCGAGCTACGCGTCAGGCCATGGCCGATGCGGCAGCGCGCCTCGTCCTCGACGGCGGTACCGAAGCCGCCACGGTCTCCGGCATCACCGCGGCCGTCGGGGTCTCTCCGCGCACCTTTCACAATTACTTCTCCTCGGTGGCCGATGCCCTGCTGTACTTCACGGCTGACGTACTGGAATCTTTCGCTGCGGATATCCCCTCCGTGTGCCCTGGCAAGAGCGTTACCGCCGTCTTAGAGGCAGCGCTGCTCGAATCCTTGGAAGACGAAGAAAAGGAACTGCGGTCCCTCCATACGCTCTACCGCATTGGTGAGGCCCTGGATAACCTCAGCCACACCCCCGAAGAAAGGCGGCGTTTCGAGCGCGTATCTGACACCATCATTTCCGCGTTCCAGCAGCGCGGTACTGACTACTCAGACTATGAGCTAAGCGTCGTCCTCAACGCGTGCGCCGGCGGCAGCGTTGCATTCCGACAGGAGCTGGATCGCCGCCAATCTGCGGGTGAAAACGTCAGCTTGGCAGATAAGAAGAAGCTGGCAAAGGACACTTTTTCCGTCCTACGTACCTTGGACTAGTCGCTAGCGCGCTACACCATAGGTTCATTCACTGTTAACCCTGCATGGCCCAAATATACGGGCTATGCAGGGTAAAATTTTCCCTTAGCCTCAGCACGACTACTAGCTCTGGAGAATGACACAGTGAAGATAGCGATTCTTGGTGGCGATGGCTTTTGTGGATGGCCCGCTTGCCTATTCCTTTCGGATCAAGGCCACGAGGTCGCCATCGTTGATAACCTCTCCCGGCGCGCCATCGATGCGGAACTAGGCGCCGAATCCCTCACACCTATCGCTTCCATTGAGGAACGCCTGGCAGCGTGGAAGGAAGTCAGTAGGAAAGATATTTCCTTCGCCGACATCGACATCGCCCAGGATTACGCCGGGCTCGTGGAGTTCCTCCATTCCTTCGCTCCGGATGCCGTCGTGCATTTTGCGGAGCAGCGCGCCGCGCCCTACTCCATGAAAAATCCCACCACCAAGCGCTACACGGTAGATAACAACATCAATGCCACCCATAACCTTTTAGCCGCGGTTGTAGAAACCGGCCTCGATATTCACGTCGTTCACCTGGGAACCATGGGAGTCTACGGTTACGGCACCGCCGGAATGCAGATCCCTGAGGGCTACCTGGATATCAAGGTATCCGTACCGGAACAGGGTGAGGTGGAAAAGTCTATCCTCTACCCTTCCAATCCGGGTTCGATTTACCACATGACGAAGGTCTTGGATCAGCATCTTTTTGCCTACTACGCCAAAAATGATGAGCTGCGCATCACCGACTTGCATCAGGGCATTGTCTGGGGCACCCACACCGCCCAGACCCAGAGGGATGATCGCCTGATCAATCGCTTTGATTATGACGGCGACTACGGAACGGTTCTGAATCGCTTCCTCGTGCAAGCCGGCATCGACTATCCGCTGACGGTACATGGAACCGGTGGCCAAACCCGCGCCTTCATCCACATTCAAGACATGGTGCGCTGCGTCGAGCTCGCCCTGGAAAATCCACCATCGCGCGGTGACCGCGTCAAGATCCTCAACCAAATGACCCAAACTCACCGGGTGCGCGACTTGGCGGAGCTTATCGCTGATATCTCTGGCGCCGAAGTAGCCTATGTTCCCAATCCGCGCAAAGAGTCGGCTGAGAACGAGTTGCACGTATCCAATGACACCTTTCTGGGGCTCGGCCTTAATCCCACCACGCTGTCTGAGGGCCTACTCCACGAGGTCGAAGAGGTTGCCAAGAAGTACGCGGACCGCGTTGACCGCAGCAAGATTCCGGCTCAGTCTGTGTGGACCGCACAACAGGCAGCAGGCGTTCCAGTCGCCACGCAGCAGAAATAGGCAGTGATTTGCCTACTATGCGCATTGCCATTGTTACCGAAGTTTTCTTGCCCAAAATTGATGGGGTGGTCACCCGCCTGACCAATACGCTGGACCAGCTCGCGGAGCTCGGGCATGAGGTACATATCTTTGCCACCGGCACTCCGCCAGAAACTTATGCGGGTTTCCCGGTTACCCGCATCCCCAGCCGCTCACTGTGGGTCTATCCGGAAATTCACTTTGGATTACCCAGCCTCCGGTTCTTCCGCGCCATCCGCGACTTTGATCCGGATGTCATTCATGCCGTCAATCCCATTTGGACCGCGGCACTCGGAGTTTTTGCCGCCGAGCGCGATGCCGTACCGCTGGTTGCTAGCTTCCACACCAATGTGCCGGAATACACCGAGGCCCTTGGCATTGGTTGGCTGCGTCCGATTACGCAGAAGGCCATTACGTTTCTCCATAATCGGGCTGCTATCAATCTCTGCACCTCCGGCCCCATGGTGGATAAGGCACGCAACATAGGCATCCATACCGTGCGGCTGTGGCCTAAGGCCGTTGATACGCAGTCCTATCGCCCTGACAACTATGACGTCCAGATGCGCTCGCGGTTGACCGGCGGGCGCCCAGAGGCCCCGTTGGTTACGTATATCGGCCGAATTTCGCACGAAAAGGATGTGGCGCGGCTCAACGAGGTCATGCGCCAGGTGCGCACGCGCGTGCCGGCCGCGCGCCTCGCCCTCATCGGCGCCGGTCCCGCGCTAGAGGAGTTGCGTGCCCAATTCGATTCCGCCACCACTGTGTTTACCGGCTATCTTTCTGGAGCAGAGCTGCAGGCAGCCTTCGCGGTCGGCGATGTATTCGCCTTCCCCTCCGCCACGGAAACGCTGGGTTTGGTTGCTTTAGAGTCCTTTGCTTCCGGGGTGCCGGTGGTCGGCACCAATGCCGGCGGGATCCCCTTTGTTATCGAGCATGGAAAGACCGGGCTGCTGGTAGATGAGGAAGCCACGGATGAGCAGTGGGCGAACGCCCTGTGCTCATTGTTGGAGGATCCGCAGGCGCGCCAACGCATGGGGCGCGCCGCGCGCGAAGAAGCGGAGCGCTACTCCTGGCGGGAATCAACCAAGGCTTTGGTAGCCGCCTATGAGTACGCCTGCCGGCACCCGTATCATCGTGAGCAACCATGAATGCTTACCACTCCATTGAACGCGCCGCGGCTGATGCCCGCTTTATCCGTGCCGGAATCAACGCTGCCTTTCGTGAACGCATCGGGAAGGCGACCGACGTGGAATTCAATTTCCTCGGCCCCTCGGCTGGCGATAGCGAAGGAAGCTATGCCACCGACCAGCTCGTGGAGGTACGGGTAAGCTCCGCGCAGCACGTAGCGGATTTTCGTGGCGTGCGCCTGGCCGTCATCGCCGCAGGCACCTGGCACTGGACTACCGCTGCGACTGAGCACTTTGCTGACCTGCCACAGACAGGCTCGGCCACCGCAGACATTGACCGAATGGTTGCTTTTGCCTCCCTTATCGTGGGCAATATGCCGGTGCTGCGCGCCCAGCAGGGCGAGCACGTAGCCATTGTTGCGGTAGATTTCCACCCCTACCTGGACTTTCGCCAGACCTTGCTGCGCGGTCTCCAGCACAGCAGCGCAGAAGCGGATGAGAAGGGGCCGGCCCTCGCACTCGCCCGCTACCTAGACATGGATTCCACCGCGGAAGAGCCTTACCTGCATTTTTCTGATGGCACCACGGTGCGTTTTGAACAGCCAAGCCCCGAGGTACACAAGATTTCCAGCATCACCCCGGGCTTGGCGGCCGCGCGCGTCTTGGAGGACGCCTTTTACTTAAGCACCGAAAACCAGATGTTTTTCCAGGGCAACTTCCCAGATGCCACGGTAGAACTCGATGTGGATAAGGCCACCGCCACGGTGTCCTATAACGGCGGGCAGATTACGGCTAACGCGGTGCTTATCGCGACCATTTCGGACGAGGAGTTCACGTGGGCCTGGGCAGATCCGGTGTTTAAAGACACCGCGGCGGCGCGGTTGGCAAGAAACCTAGCGCGCTTTGGCATCGACGAGGCCGTGCCCGAACTGGTGCGCCCTCACCTTCCGCTTCCGCTGGCGCGCGAGCACCAGCTGCCGCAGCTAGCTTTGCCCATTTTGGGGATCTGGACACTGGCGGGCACTACGCTTGCCGACGCCCGCGTGGGCCTCGTCCTCCTCGATGCCCCACAGCTCCACCTCCCTGAGCCGACCCCAGCCGCCACCAAAGCGACGTTGGCGGTGCCCCCTCCCACATGGATCAACGCCGATCGCGCCCGCGCCGCCTATGGATCATTTCGCGGGGTGGAGGTGTAGGGCGCTGCGGAGGGCGTCCACGTCGACGTCGGCAAGCGCGGCAGGCTCAAATGCCGCATCGTTGGTTTTATCCACCAAGACCGCTCGCACGCCCTCGGCAAAGTCTCCACGCCGGTACATATAAGCGCCCAGGTTGGTCTCCATATCTAGGGCCTCGCGGATGCTGCTGCACTCCTGCTCGGCGTGGAATAGCTCCATGGCCGCCACGATGGAGGTCGGGCACGCCTGCGCGGTCAGCTTTTCTACCTGTTGCTTCAGTTCTGGGTACTTTTCCAGGGCCGCAGAAATGTCTTGCCAGGTGTTGTGGGAAAAGGCGTCCTCGATGGCGTCGATAAGCTCGGCCAAGGCAGCCTCGCCGCTAGGTGCGGTGGCGTGCTGGGCTAGCGCCGTGGCTAGTCCCTGCTCAATAACCGCACTTGCAAAGGCCTCGCCGTCCGCCACATAGTGGGTGGCCAGCCCGCTCCACACAAGGTCTGCGGCATACATGCGGTAGCCGGTAATCCCCCAGAACTTCGCCAACTCGGCCGAGGCCTTCCCGCGCGTTCCCACCGCACGCTGGGCGGCATAGGCCATGCCCACGTCGGTGACATAGCCAATATTCATCTCTGGCATGGAGGCAAAGGTTTTCTCCGTAACCACGCGGTGGGACCCATGGGCGGAAATGCCCAGACCTCCTCCCATAGCGATGCCATCGATGAGCGCCACGATGGGCTTGGGATACTCCGCGATATCACCGTTCAACGTGTATTCGGTGGCGAAGAAGGCATCCACCTCATCCACTTTGCCTTCCTTGACCGCATCGCGGGCATAGCGAACATCGCCGCCGGCGCAATATGCCTTGGGGCTAGTCGAGGTAAACAGCACCTGTTCCACCTCATCGTTGGCGCGCCACTGCGCCAGCGACTCCGCAATGAGGTGGATCATTTCCGGGGTGAGGGAATTGAGAGCCTTGGGGCGGTTGAGTTCAATGACTCCGGTATGGTTACGGATTGAGGAAACGATAGGTGCAGCAGTAGTCATAGCCCCTAGTGTGACACAGAACGCATGCACCTATCCACCATAAGCCAATTCACAGATAGGTTCGGAATTTTGCTCCCACAGCTCATCGCCCTGGATATGGACGGCACCCTACTGGACGGCAACGGCCAGCTTCCACCAGATTTCGCCGCGATCAGCACCCGTGCCCACCAGCTCGGCGTCACCCTTGTACCCGCCTCGGGCCGCCAGCTCGCCACCCTGCAAGAGATGTTTCCGCACGAGGACACCTTCATCGCCGAAAACGGATCCGTGGTCGTCCACGATAATCGCGTCATTAGCGCCACTACCTTGCCCAGCGCAGCTGTGCGCGCCGCCATGGCCGCACTCCAGTCTGTCGAGACCCCGCATACCGTAGTGCTGTGCACGCCGGATACCGCCTATGTCCACAAAGGCGCCAATAAACAGGCCCGTGCTGAGATTGCCAAGTACTACAGGTCAGTGGAATGGGTAGATGACCTCGATGCACTACTGGATACGGACATCATCAAAATCGCCGCTTACTGCGCCGACGGCAGCGAAAAGCACCTACACCAGCCCCTTCTTGCGGCCGTACCGGAACACAATATCGCCATTTCTGGCGCCGTATGGCTCGATGTCATGGCCGCTGGCGTCAATAAGGGCGTAGCACTACAAACCATGGCCGAGCTCCTCTCGGTTCCTATGCCTCGTACCGCAGCTTTTGGCGATTTCCTCAATGACTACGAGCTCCTCCGCGAGGCCGGCACCGCGATCGCAATGGAAAATGCACACCCAAAGTTGAAGGAAATCACCGATCACATCGCCCCACCCAATACCGAATATGGGGTCATGACAGTTCTGCGTCAGCTTTTTGACAGCGAAGAGTCTTAGACTCGAATTTTCGCCTCCGCCCCGCGCGCCGCACCGCTACTCCCCTGCATGAGGAGAAGTGCTGGTGCGCAGGCTAAAATAGTCCGTTTAGAAAATATACGTAGTGCTTTGGGAGTTTTTGTGAAGCAAATTTTGCGCTCACTGCTGGGGAAGAAGAAACCTGGGCGTTCGAACGAACCACGCACACCGGTCTATCAGCCAGTACCGCCCAAAGCTGGCTCTACCAGTGCGCCCCAGACCCCTAAAAACAAGGATTCTGCGCGCCAGAACTCGACCAACACCGAATCCACCACGGGTGCCCAATCCACCGAGCCGAAGGGCAAGCCCCAGGACCGCACCGCTAAGGACGGCGAGTCCAAGAACCAAGCTAAACAGACACCTGCGCGCAAGCCCACCCCGGCAAAGGCTGCACAGGCTTCCGAATCCAAGCCTGCTGCTGCGAAGCCGAAAAGTGCGAAGCCTGCCGCCAAGCCCGCGGCTAAGGACACTACTCAGCCCAGCACTGAAAAATCCCAGGCAAGCAAGGCCACTTCCGCAAAACCGCAGCAGGCTAAGTCCGCCTCGCCATCGCCTGCAGCCAAGGCGCCAATGACCAAGCCTGCAGCCCAAGGTTCTGCCACCAAGCCATCCACCACACAGCAAAACAAGGCAGAATCCTCCCCCAAAACAGCTGTTAAAAAGCAACAAGACTCGCCTGCTCAGGACAAGAAGCCACAGCGCAAAGCACACGAACCGGTTCAGCGACCACGCCGCGGCGCAAGCTTTAGCACCACCCCGCCTAAGTCCTCCCCAAAGACTCCGTCTACCCGCAGTACTTCCCCGAAGCCGGCCGCGAAGCCTGACACCCAACCCTCTCAGAAAGGCGCGGTAAAGCCCGCACCTCAGACTCAACCCACTACCCAGAAGCCGAAGCAGACGCCCAAGCCGTCCTCTTCTTCCAGCGCGAAGAAGGCTTCCCCGCAACCGGCAAAGCCGCAGAAATCCCAGCCGGCTAAATCCAAGCCGGCCACCGGCCAGCAGCAAGCGCAGAACCCACGTTCCCCCAAGCGCGTGCCGGCAAACTCGGCAAAGCAGCAACCGCAGCCGCAACCTACGCCGAAGAAGAACGCGCAGCCGTCAAAGCCCTCGCAACCGTCCAAGGGCCAAGGATCAGCACGTACTCCCGGCTCTGCAAAGCAGAAGGCTGCCCCACAGGTCTCGACTCCTAGCGCTCCAGCGCCAAAGAAGGGCACCTCTGCCCCCAAGCCGAAGGTGGCTGCGCCAAAGACTGCATCTGATCCTTCTCAGCAGAAAGCTGGGGCGGCGCAAAACCAGACTGCTCGCAATGGAAACAAGGTAGTCCAGCCGAAATCGCAGCTAGGCACACCCGCTAAGGGCAAACTGCCCAAGCAACAGGCACAGAAACAACAGCCGCAGCCGAAGGCAAAGGAGGCGACGCCTCAAGACAATGCCAAGGAGGTAACCAAGCGCCGCCCGCAGGTTAAGCCCTCCGATATCAGTCGCGGATTGGCTCGTAAATCGCAGCAGGTGGGCACTCCAACCCCGGCCCAGCAAAAGCCGTCGCGAGCCGCTCAAAAGCCCAAGGCAAAGCAACAGCCTGGTTCGCCCCAGCCGAAGAAGGCCGAGCCTCAAGCCGCTCCGAAGACGAAGCCTGCAAAGGCAGACAAGTCCGCTGCGACAGGCGCCGTAGCAGCTGGAGCGGGTACGGCCGCCGCCGCTGCCGCCGCTGAGAAAAAGCGGGAGAAGGCACAGCCGTCGAAGGAGCAACATCCAGCCCCTGAAAAGCCACAGGCAAAGGCGGCACCGCGCCAGCCACAACAAGCTGCGCAAAAGCCAGCATCACAGAAAGCCTCGATCACGCAGGTAGATACTAAGTCTAAGTATCCGCTACAAAAGCAGGCCAAGGACCCTGAAGCGCTGGCTACGCCGCCAGAGAGCAAGGTAGTTAAGAAGAAGCGCCACGCCCGCCTGCGCCAGGTCAAGGGGCTGGATGGACTGCGCGGCCTCGCAGTTATTGCCGTGGTGCTGTACCACTTCTTCCCTTCCCTGCTTCCCGGTGGTTACTTGGGCGTTGACCTCTTCTTCGTCCTCTCCGGATTCCTCATCACCTCGTTGCTGGTGCGCGAATTCCGTACCTCCGGCACAATCAGCTTGAAGGACTTCTGGGTGCGTCGATTCCGGCGCATCCTCCCAGCAGCTGTATCCGTCCTGGTCATGTGTACCGCTTTGGTGGCGTGGATAGGCGGGGACCTAGCGGTCGGCTTGCGCCAGCAGTTCTTGGGTACTCTATTCTTTGTCAATAACTGGACCCAGATCGCCACCTCCCAGTCCTACTTTGCGGACAATGAGATTCAGGTCTTTGCCCACTATTGGTCGTTGGCCGTGGAGGAGCAGTTCTATGTCTTCTGGCCGCTTCTTATTACCGGCGTTTTCCTGATTTCTCGCCGCAAGCCGCGCCGGCTTCCTATCCTCGTAGCCGCAGTCTTAGCTATCGGTTCCGCCGTGGCCATGGCGCTCATCTACGTGCCGGGTGAAGACCCGACGCGCGTCTACTACGGCACCGATACCCATGCTTTTGGCCTGCTCACAGGCGCCGTGCTGTCTTTGCTGATGACCTCTACCAAGTCCGACCCGCAGGCGGATTCGTGGGCAGCGGCAGGCAAAGCCGAATCGCGCATCGCCGGAATCATCGGCACTGTGGCGCTCATCGGCTACGGTGTCCAGCTATTCCTCATGCCGGATGACGCGGAGATCACCTACCGGGGTGGGCTCTTCCTCACTAGCGTGCTTGGCGTCCTGATGGTGTGGGGCGTGGTTCGCGAATACGGCCCGATGACCCCGCTCTTTAGGACCAAGGTCATGCGCTGGTTTGGCCAGCGATCCTTCTCGCTGTATCTCTGGCACTGGCCGGTCATCATGATGCTCAAGGCGCTTTTCGAGGGCAACCAGAACTCCGATAAATCGTGGATCCTGGGCCTTGTAGCCGTGCCTATTTCGCTGCTTCTGTCCGAGATTTCCTATCAGTTCATTGAGAATCCGTTCCGCCGCGGCGGCTATAAGAAGACATGGAAGACCTACTGGTCCTCCCGCCCAGGATTTAGCGAATTGCGCGATGGCTTTGGCACGACCATGTGGCCGGTAGTCCCATTCCTGGTCATTGCCTCTGTAGCCGGCGTAGTCTACGGCGTTGTTAATTCCAGCGATAAGACCGAGTTGGAACAGCAGCTGGAGGAGCTTCAGCAGCAGAACCAGAGCAGCAACAATGCCCCGGTGCAGCCGAATGATGCTGCGCCACAGCCGCCTGCTGAGGACAACGACGATAAGGCTGCCGCGAAGGATAAGAAGACCCGCCCGATGCCACAGGGCAAAGACATCACCGCTGTCGGCGACTCAGTGATGCTGGCTTCTAGTGGCGCCCTCAAGCAGCGCTTCCCGCAGATTTACGTCGATGCAGAGGTATCCCGCCACTACACTGCGGGTATCCAGGTTCTGCAGCAGCTCAAGGATTCCGGCCAGCTGCGCGATACCGTCTTCCTCGGGTTTGGTACTAACGGCCCTGCCTTCCCAGACCAGATCAAGGAAGCGCTGGATATCATCGGCGAGGACCACACCGTTGTCATGGCTGTTCCTTATGGTGACCGTGAGTGGATGGCCCAATCCCAACAGGATGTCCTCGACGCCGCCAAGGAATACGACAACGTATACATCGCTGACTGGTGCGGACATGCACAGAGCAACCCGGAGATCCTCTACTCCGATGGCGTCCACCCGATGCCGGAACGCACCGGCGAGTACTCGGATGCCTTCTACGATGCTCTAAAGCAGTACTCGAATGGCGACAAGACCGTGTCTTCGCAGTGCGTGCCGCAGTAAAGGAATGGAAGGCGCGAGGAGGGGCGTCGGAAAGCGCCTAGTTCCCACCCCTCCCCGCCCTTCGCGCTCACCGGAAGGTGTGCTCCGCTAGAAGCAGCATCCGCTGTGAGCGCGAAGGGCGCTGGTGCACCTAGGCATAGAAAAAGCTCGCCCCTCTACATTGCAGTAGAGGGGCGAGCTTTATTCGTTGAGATTAATCGACGGAGAATTCGCCCATCTTGTCCCAACCGGTGCGGCCTTCGATATGAACGTTAATGATGTCCGGGGTTTCCACGAGGTACTTCGGGAATTCCTCGCAGGAGCGCTGGAAGTGCTCGCTCTGGACGTGCTCTACGTCCTTGCCGTCTGCGTAAGACTCCAGCAGCAGGAAGCGCTGGCGGTCTTCTGGATCGCGGAACCACTTGAAGTCGATGCAGCCCGGCTCTGCATTGCAGGCCTCGGTGTACCAATTGATTTCATCGAGGAAGGTTTCTGCGTATTCGGGCTTAACGTGGAACTGTACGTTGATCAAAATCATGCCCCGATCCTACCGGCACCTTGCAGCCTCGTCATCGCTGCAGATAGAGGCCACGAATGCGGTGAAATCGGGACTAGTGGAATGCAGTTTAGTTGAGGAAGAACTCCGCAACGTAGATGTAGGTTCCGTCATAAGCAGTTGCTACACCAAAGCCGTGTGGGGAACCAGCATTGACTGGTACATCGCGGTTAAACCAGTTCAGACGGTCTTGTGCCTGCTGCTCGGTGAGACGGTGAACAGAACCCTGGCCTTCGTCCTTGTGATTCAGGCCGTGGGCTACCCCGCCCTTGTAGTCAAGCTTGCCGGCGGCACCCTGGTTGGCCCATTCCTGGGCGATGGCGGCCGCGTGGGCGTCCTTGCGGTGCCCAGCCTTCTCGAGGTGGGCGGTGGTGGCGGCCCCCAACTCACCAGCTACCTTGGGCGCGTGGCCCGCTGGTTTGGCCAGGAATTCTGGCAGCGAGATATTGTACTTCTCGGCCAGCTCATAGGCCTGCGGTGGCAAGGTGAGGCGGAAATCCTTCACAGCGGCGAAAGGATCAGAAGAAAGCTGCTGAGCTTGCGAAGAAGCCTGCTGAATTTGCGGCGGCAAGGCCGGCTGAGCAGAGGCCACGGTGGATGTACCAGTAATGACAAGAGCGGTGGACAGGACGGCTACGGTTGCACGGTGAGAAAGCTTCATGCCCTCTACCGTGCCATAGGTGGCCGGCAGTCTGGAAGGAGTTTCCGGGCTGCGCAGGTAATTCGATACAACTTTGTTATGCTCCCTGTGGTCTTGAGGGAATACGGATGGTGAGACTATATCCTCACCGCGCTTTTGGAGTACTGCGAAAGGTTATTGACTGCTGCTGGACGTATTGACCGCGTTCGCGATTATTTTCGTAGTCATCGACGTCGGGTTTGTGCTGGCTCACAGGGGTGTTATCGGCAGGGCGAGGCGTGCTTGCAATTCAATCGCACGGCCTTCTGGGCGGCTACTCCGGCACTCATCTTTTCCAGCGTGGCAACATCCAATACCTCCGCGTTTGCATCCCCAGTGGTGGCCGTGATCGCTGCGGCGGCGAGCTCCTACAGCTCGGTCAATATTGGCCTGCCCATTGCCACCTATGCCATTGGTGATGCCACCTACGTCATCCCAGCATTGGTTCTCCAGATGGCGGTGCTCTCCCCGTTTATCATCGCGGGTCTCAATGCGCAGGGCACGAGCCTGCGATCGATATGGAACTCCGTGCTCGCAGGGATTACCGCGCCTGTGGTGTTGGCTACGGTGGCGGGATTTATTGTCTCCGCGGCGCAGTGGCAGGTACCGGATGTGGTGATGAAACCGCTGGAGATATTGGGTGGCGCTTCTATTCCTATGATCCTGATGAGCTTTGGTGCCTCGTTAAAGGGCGACGGGCTGCTGGAGGAGGACCGTCTGCCCACCCTTACCGCGACGGTATTGAAGTTGGTGGGCATGCCCGCTTTCACGCTGGCCGTGGGCGCAGCGCTGGGGCTAAACGGCGTGGAGTTATATGCGGCATTGATTCTGGCTGCCTTGCCTACGGCACAGAATGTGTATAACAATGTCGCCACCTATGAGGTTTGGCTAAAGCGCACTTAGTATATGCCGACGTCGAGCGCGGCAAATTGGCGTTGCAGCTCATCGGGGTCAATGGCTCCCGCCACCTCTGGACCAGCGATGGCGGCAAAGCCGTCGAGCACCGATGCACCGTAGTTATGACCGTGCCCATCGGGTACGTCCTTTGCGCCGGGCAGATCGGCGGCTACTTGGAGGGAAGAGATGAGGGGCATCCACTGCATCACGCGCTCGGCAGAATACGATGTCCGCTCGCGCATCCAATCCGGCTCCTTAAAGGCCATCTGTGGCGACCACCAGGCCACCGGGTCCGAGGGGTGTTGGATATAGAGCATGCGGGTGCGTCCCCACTCCTCTTCTGGCACCGTGCCCCATTGGCGCACCTGCGCGTCATCGTTGGCAAAGCGCACGACGAGGCCGCCGGCGTATTCGGGAGTTATCTCAGAAGAGCCAGGGTCGCGGCGCTCCACAAACTGGGTGCGCAGGCGATTAAAGTGCGGCGGCCCCGTCAATAGGATGCCGTCGACGGAATTGGCGATATCGCGCACCCCGGAAAAGGCCGCTTCAATGCCCGTGGTGCCTAAGGATTCGCCGTAGAGGTAGAGCTTCGGGCGCTTGTCCTCCGGCAGCCCGTTCCACCAGTCCACGATGGGGTTAATGAACTCCTGCCCGGCGCGTTCTACTTGGCCGCCGCCGGACAGGAAATGCAGCGCCGAGGGCATGGCAGAGTATTGGGCGACCGCAATGGCGGTGTCGCCGCCGTAGAGCAGCTCGAAGGCCTGGGCGGAATAGGACGACACCCATCCCGTTCCGGTGGTCATAATGAGAAGCAGGGCCTTGCGGTCTTGGGCGTGGGTGCGCTCGAGTTCGTCGATAAGCAGCTGCGCTCGCTCCTCATTGGAGGCGCGATTGCCCAGGCCGGCATAGGCGCGAATGGGTTCTTTAGCCGGCTTTCCGGTAACCTCTTCCAATTCCGCGCGGTGCGCACCGGAGGAGAGGAAACGCGAGCCTTGTAGTCCCACCCCATTCCAGTCCACGCGGGAGTCTGGGGATCCACTGCGCTCAGCAGACGTGGGACGCTGCGTTGCAGGATCGGGCTCGGCATTTTGGGCGGTAAAGATTCTTTCCCCCACACCCACAATGGCGCCGGGGATGAGGTTTTCCACGGTATACGTGCCCACCAGTGCCACGATGAGTACCGCACCCACAACGCGGTAGGCGGCGCGGAAGCGCTGGGGAAAGTGGCTGGAAAGCCAGCGCACGCAAAAGCGCAGCAGGCGCAGGAGGAAAAGAAAGGCGGTAAATACCGCCAGTGCCAGCGGAACCACCAGCACATAGCTCGCAATGGTGGGCGCCGGTGCGGACAGGGCGTCTGCGAGTTGGCGTTGCCACCGCACGGCAAAGACCGCAAAGCCTATCATCCAGACCACAAAAGCGGCGGTGGCGATGCGGGAGGCTAGGCGGTAGCGCCGAGCTGGCCACGTGGCGGCATCGAGCCAGGCATGCCGAGGCGCCACATAGCGCACCACCAGCCGGTACCACACGAGCTTGAGGGCGATGCCCAGCGTATAGCCGAGTCCTGCGGCGATGCCGGAGACGAGCCCTTGGTAGAGCCAATCGCGCGGCAGAATGGATGGGGTAAGCCCCAGGGTAAAAAGCGCTGCGGCGCCGATAATGCCCCACAGGTCGAGGTAGCTGACAATATCGGCGATGCGGGCTTCTACCCTTCGAGCTTCTCCCCCAACTCCAGCCATTCCATCTCCAGTTCCTCGTAGGCGCTGCGGTTTTCCTTTAAGTCTCCGTCCAATTCGGTCAAGGCCTGGGTATCAACCTTTTCCGCGGCGGTGGCCATCTTCTCATTAATCTGCGCGGACGCCTTTTCCAGCTTGTGCATCTTGCGCTCGAGGGCGTTCATCTTCTTGGTGATTTCGCGCTCTTGCTGGGACGAGAGCTTCTTTTCTGGTTTCGGTGCAGCGTTGTCTGCCTTCTTTTCTCCCAGGTTAAGCACACCGGAGCTCTGCTGCGCCTCAAGTGCGGCGCGCTTGCGCAGGTACTCGTCGATGCCGCCGGGGAGGTTGGTGAGCTTGCCATCGCCAAAGAGCGCGTAGGTGTTATCCGCGATGCGCTCAATGAGGTAGCGATCGTGCGAAATGACCACCATGGTGCCTGGCCAGGAGTCCAGGAGGGACTCCAGTTCCTGCAGGGTATCGATATCGAGATCATTGGTGGGCTCGTCCAGCAGCAACACATTGGGCTCGGCCATCAGTACGCGGGTCAGCTGCAAGCGGCGGCGCTCGCCACCAGAAAGGTCACCTACCGGGGTGCGCTGGCGCTTGGCGGAAAATCCCAGGCGCTCGGCCAGTTGGGAGGCGGAAAGCTCCTTTTTACCGAGCTGGACATAGGTGGCGACGTCCTCGACGGCGTCGATAAGCCGGCGCTGCGGATCTAAGTCATCGAGTTCCTGGCGCAGCCAACCGAGGCGCACGGTTTGGCCCTCGATGCGCTTGCCGGCCGCCAGCTCGTACTCGCCGGCCAAGGTGCGCAGCAGGGTGGTTTTTCCGGAGCCATTAACCCCCACCAAACCAATGCGTTCGCCGGGGGCTAGGCGCCAGGTGAGGTGATCCACCAAGGTGCGACCATCCGGGGACTGCACGGTGGCATCCTCTAGCTCGATAACCACGCGGCCTTGGCGCTGCTTGGAAAAGGCCATAAGCTCGACCTTATTGCGCGGCTCCGGCACGTCGGCGATCAGCGCCTCAGCGGCCTCGATACGATAGCGCGGCTTGGAGGTACGCGCCGGTGCGCCGCGGCGCAGCCAGGCCAGCTCCTTGCGGGCGAGGTTCTTGCGGCGCTGCTCCATGGCATCGGCCTGGCGGGCACGCTCGGCGCGGGCAAAGGTCCAGTCGTTGTAGCCGCCCTCGTAAGTATCGACCACGCCATCGTGTACCTCCCAGGTCCACGTGGCCACGGTATCGAGGAACCAGCGATCGTGAGTAACCACGACCACGGCCAGGTTGCGCTTGAGCAGGTGGTCCGCGAGCCACTGCACGCCTTCCACGTCGAGGTGGTTGGTCGGCTCATCGAGCACCACGAGGTCCAAATCCTGCACTAGCGCGGCGGCCAGGTTCACGCGGCGGCGCTCGCCACCGGAGAGCGAACCCACCGGAGTATCGAGCCCAAGATCTACAATGCCCAGCCCGCCCAAGACATCGCGCACCTTGGCATTGGAGGCCCACTCATAGGTCTCCAATTCCAGCGGCTCAATAATCACTTGCGCGATGGTCAGCTCATCGGGCAGGTCAAAGCGCTGGGTAACCACAGCCATGCGCAAATCAGAGGTATGGGATACGCGGCCGGCGTCGGGCGGCTCGATGCCGGTGAGTACCTCCAGCAGGGTGGTTTTGCCACCGCCATTAACGCCGACGATGCCGATGCGATCGCCGCTTTGCACACCTAGGGATACCCCGTCTAGGAGGGTTTTTAATCCATAAGTTTTGCTGACTTGCTCGAGGTTAATCAGGTTTGCCATAACGAGTGTCCATCTTAATACCTCCCTGCACATACCCCCGCATTCCTCCAACCTATTGCTATTGATTTTCACGTCCAATAGTGTGCCTATGTATGAAGCATTACACACTTTCTCTCTGCGCGGTGCTCTCTGCCGCGGCAGTAGCCATTACCTCCTGTTCCGCCCCCACGGAAGAGGAAAAGGACTCCCTGCACTCCCACGACCACGCGCACAGCGAGGAGGACCACGCTCACGAGCACGACCATGAGCACGGCCATGACCACGCCGGGCACTCGCACGAAGGTTTCGAAGCCGAGGAGGGCGAGACCGAGGTAGCCCAGCTACCCACCCGCATTGTCATTTCCCACGCGGAGGGTCTGCGAGCTTATGACGCTAAGACCGGCAAGGTAATCGGCGAGGACAAAATGAATGCCTTCCTGCGCCTGAGCGATGCCGGCGACGACCGCCACGTCATGGTCACCAAAGGCGATAGCTTCCTTACCTACGACACCGGGCGCATCACCAAGGGCCACGGCGATCACAACCACTACTACACCGCTGAGCCCTCGCTTGGCGACGCCACTATTAACGCACCCCATGCCGGCCACGTGGTCCACCACGACGGCTTTACCGCACTGTTTTCCGATGGCGATGGCGTAGCACGGATTTACAAGACCGAAGACATTGGCAAAGACGATGCCCAGCCGGTCAATACCGTAGACACCGGCGCCGCACACCACGGCGTGGCTGTACCGCTGAAGGATGGCTCGGTAGTTATCACCAAGGGAACCGAGGACGAGCGCCACACTATCCAGCATCTGGATAAGGAGGGCAAGGTCCTTACTGAAACCACCAAGTGCCCTGGCGTGCACGGCGAGGCCGCCGCTGGAAACGGCAATATCTTCTTCGGCTGCGAGGACGGCCCTGTAATCTTCGATGGCACAAAATTCCACAAGGTGGACACCTCCGCCTATGCCGGCGCAGGCGGCTACCAGCGCTCGGGCAATGCTGCCGGATCGGAGGAATCCGATGTCATTCTGGCCGATAATAAGACCGGCGAGGATGCAGAACTCGAGCGCCCCACCTCCGTGACCCTGGTGGATACTAAGGACTTTTCCGCGAAGAAGGTTGACCTCGATGCTTCCTATTGGTTCCGCTCCCTAGCCCGCGGCCCGCTGGGCGAGGCACTGGTGCTCACTACCGACGGCAAACTCAACATCATCGACCCAGATTCCGGCGAAATCACCTCGCAGATCGATGTCATCTCCAGGTGGAAGGAAAATAAGGAATGGCAGCAGCCGGGGCCCATCCTGCAGGCTGCCGATGGCTACGCCTTTATTACCGACGCCCAAAAGAAGCAGCTCGTGGTCATCGACCTTCTCCAAGAAAAGGAAGTCAACCGTTTCGACCTCGACATTGAGCCCACCGAGATGACGGTGCTCTAGCTACAGCACCACGGCGCCGCTGGCGGGTCCATGGGTAGCCACACCCTTGGTTCCGGGAATCTCTACCGTCACTTGGGAGACCACTTCCCTAGCCTCCTCTGCCCCAGCGCAGAGGAAGGCACAGGTCGGACCACTGCCGGAGACAATGCCCGCGAGGGCTCCGGCGGCCACACCCGCCTCCAGCGTCTTACGCAGATCCGGGCGCAGGGAAAGCGCCGCCGGCTGCAGGTCATTATGCAAGTGCTCTGCCACCCGGTGCGGGTCGCCTGAGATGAGCGCCTGCGATACCGCCGCGGTATCCATGTGCGGCGCGCCGCCGCGACCCTTTTCTCGCATCTCATCCAGCTTGTGAAAGACCTGCGGGGTAGATAACCCGCGGTCCGAGGCGATGAGCGCCCAATGGTAGGTACCGCGCGCCATCATCGGGGTCAGCTGCTCGCCGCGCCCCGTACCGAGCGCGGTGCCACCCAACAAGGTAAAGGGAACATCCGAGCCCAGCGCCGCGCCTAACGCGTCCAAGATCGGCTCGCCCACCGAGTCGATGTTGTAATAGCCGCCATAGCAGCGCTCGGCTAAGCGCAGCGCGGCGGCCGCATCAGCAGAGCCGCCCGCCATGCCTCCGGCGGTAGGGATGGCTTTGTGGATTTCCAGCGCTACCTCCGGCAGCGCCTTCGGCCCATGGGTGGTGTATAGGTACTGCATGATGCGGTTAACCGCGGTCCACGCCAAGTTTGTATAGTCCTCTGGCACACCCTGTGCATGAGGGCCCGTAACCTTTAAGCCTTGAATGCGCGGCTTATCCACCTCGGGATTTCCCAAGTCCGTGAGCGTCACGGTGTCATGCAGCTTCAAAGACTGAAAGACACTGGCAAGCTCATGGAACCCATCCTCACGCGGTTCCTCCACGCCGAGGTGAATATTGACCTTGGAGTGAGCGCGCGCGGTATAGACGAATGGTTCGTTATCTAGCGGTGCACTCATTTAGATTCCTGCCAATCGTACGAAGTCCTCTACGGCAAGCTTTTCACCGCGCTGCTTCGGATCGATATCCGCCGCTCGCAGCGCTTCCTCGGCCGCGGCACCCGAACCAAAGTGGCCAGACAATGCCGCGCGGAGGGTCTTGCGGCGTTGGGCAAAGGCGGCGTCGATAACCGGCCAGACATTAGCCCGCGACTCATCGGTGATCGGCCAGGGAGCATCTTCAAAGACATCGATGCGCACCAGCCCGGATTCAATATTGGGCGCGGGCCAAAAGACGTTCTTGCCAATCGTGCCAGCCTTGGAGACCTTGCCATAAAAGCCCGCCTTGACCGAGGGCACGCCATAAACCTTGCTGCCCGGCTGGGCGGCGAGACGGTCCGCCACCTCCAGCTGGACCATCACCAGCACGCGGCGAATGGAGGGAAATGTCTCCAGCAAATGCAGTAGAACCGGTACGGCGACGTTATACGGCAGGTTGGCCACGAGGGCAGTCGGCTCCGTGACATCAGAATCCGTCACGCGCAGTGCGTCCTTTTCCACTACGCGCAGGCGCTGCGCATACCCAGGGGCGCGCTCTGCCACGGTATCGGGCAGCTGCGCCGCCAGGCGGGAATCAATCTCCACCGCGGTCACGTCCCCCACGGCCTCTACGAGGCCTAGGGTCAGCGATCCCAGTCCGGGGCCTACCTCGAGGACGCGGTCTGTGGTATCCAGCTCCGCCGCGGCGACGATGCGCCGGATAGTATTCGGGTCATGCAGAAAGTTCTGCCCCAGCTTCTTGGTGGGCACGATGTCGAGCTTCTCCGCGAGGGCGCGGATCTCAACGGGACCCAAAAGCGCGGCGCCGGTGGAATTAGTCATGCCTTCTAACTTAGTAGAAGAGACAAAAAGGCCGCACACCACAGTGGGTGTGCGGCCAAGAAGCGCTGCGGTTTAGCGCAGGCCCAGCTTGGAAGTACATGCCGGCCATGCGCCCCAGCCTTGCGCTGCCTGCACCTTTTCTGCCACGGCAATCTGCTGCTCGCGGGAAGCCTGCCATGCCTCCGGTGCGTACTCAGTACCGCCGAATGCTGCCCAGGTGGATGGGGTGAACTGCAGACCACCGGAGAAGCCGTTGCCAGTATTAATAGCCCAGTTACCGGTGGCCTCACACTGTGCAATGGAATCCCAGACGGAGCCATCTGCCACCGCCGGAGCAGCAGCACCGGAGTTGCCACCCTTCTCCGGCTTTTCCTCCTCGGACTTCTTGGTGCCGCGGGCAATGGTGGCAGCCTTAGGCTCGACGGTCACCTTTTCCTTGATGACGTCATTGGATTCCTTAGCGCCGTCCTTCATTACCAGCTTGTGGGTAATAACACGCTTGCCCTTAACGCCTTCCTCGCGGACCTCTTCGGTGCCCTCTTCCAGCTCCGGGTCATCGACAAAGTTGGGCTCGGCGTCAAACTCTTCTTCCGAGTCATAAACGGTGGTAGAAACCTGGTCCACCTTGATGGACATGCCTTCGGTAACCTTGGTCTCCTTGGACGGGAAGACGCGGTCATCGTCATCAACGTCGATATTGCGGGCTTTGAGGACGTCCTCGACGGTCTTAGCGGCAATCTTGGTGTAGGTTACCTTGCCGCCATCATTAATCTTGACGATCTTCGGGGACACAACCTCAAGGTCCATGCCCTCTTCCAGCTGGGCGTCCTCGTCCACGTCGGCATCGCCAGACTTCACAGAAGCACCCTTGACCACGCCGTTGAGGTTACCCAGCAGGTCAGAAACGGTGAGGTCGGTGGTGGACAGCTGCTGCTGCACACCGTCGATGGTCACGGCCACCGGCTTGGCGGTGCGCACGGAAATCTCATCGCCATCACCCACGGATTCGGACGGGGCCGGGGAGACGATGTCTTCCTCACTCACCTGCACGCCGGCTGCCTCCAGCGCGCCGTCGACATCCTTGGCAAAGGTAGCCAACTCCACCTTGTCGCCGTTGATGTCCACGGTGACGTCCTTTTGTGCCGCAACGGCTACCACGCCGCCGACGGCCAGGGTGCCCAATACGCCACCCGTTGCCAGACGCAGTGGCAGCGAGCGGGAGTTATTGAGGCGCTTGATCTGATGAGGTGACATGCTGAATGAATCTCCGGTAGTGCAGGTTTCAACAATTACAAGAGTTTAGGTCAGCAAAGAAGTCCACGCAGGCAATTCCCTTGCTCAGATCCGCTGCTGCCGCACCGAGGGTGGCGCTGCACGACCTTAGAACCTAAACGAACGATTAATAACGATACGATAACAGCAAGATAAAGTCGAGGGCTAATCCACCACACGCCTCACTGGGCACACAACCGCCACACCAAACACCCCCGCCACCTCTGACCAGCGGGTTTTATTTTTGTGAAAACCGTCACCTAGGCGTTAGCGCAGGCCGTAAACGCGATCAAAAGTATCGTTTACCTCCGCCGCTAGCGCCTGCACCGCCTGGTGGCGAACGCGAGCGATACATTCATATGTGTGCCCAATAAGAGCCGGTTCATTGCGCTGGCCCCGGTAGGGCTCTGGCGTCATATATGGCGCATCGGTTTCCACCAGAAGCTGGCCAGCCGGCGCCTTCGCCGCCGCCTGCCGCAGCTCGGCGTTGCGCTTGAAGGTGACGTTACCGGCAAAGGACAATACGTAGCCGCGCTCCAAGGCTTCCTCGGCTACCTTCAGCGGCGAGGAAAAGCAGTGCAGCATAACGGTGTCGGGTGAGGGGGCGTCGGCAAGAATGCGCATTAAGTCCGCATCCGCCTCGCGGTTGTGAATCATCAAAGTCTTGCCATGGCGCACCGCGAGGTCAATATGCCACCGCAGAGATTCCTCCTGTTGGGCCATGGTCGCGGTGGTCTCCGGCTCGTGCTGCACCCAGTAGGCATCAAGGCCGGTCTCTCCCACCGCTACGCAGCGCGGATCCGCCACCATTTCCTCCAATGCCACCTTGGTGGGTGCATCCAACTCGTTGGCGCGCACTGGGTGAATGGCACAGGCGGCATAAACATCCGGAAAGGAATGTGCAGTAGCCAGCGCCGCTGCCGATTCACGGCGGTCATCGCCCACCGTCACCATGCGGCTAATACCGGCGGTACGCGCGCGATTGACCAGCACCTCATCGGTGTCCTTGTGAGAAAACAGATGCGTATGCGCATCGATGAGGCCGCTTAGGCCCGGTGCTGGAACGGGAGTGGGACGTCGCTTCTTTTTAGCCATGTAGGCAATTGTAATATTGGCTGCCATGTTGATCAGACCCGCTGGCCTTGCGGATGTGCCCGCCATGACCGAGACCCTCAACTGGGCCATCGAGCACACCGACGTCATTTTCCGCACGACCCCGGCTAGCATCGCAGAGCGCGAAGCCTACCTGCGCCACATCTGGGAAGAGGGCTGCCCGTGCCTCATCGCGGAGTCCGATACTGGCACCTACCTGGGGTGGGCGCTCTACCATCCTTACCGCGATCCGCAGGTGTGGACCGGCTGCTATGAGACGACCATCTATCTCTCCCCCGTCGCTCAGGGCCAGGGAGTGGGCACTGCGTTGCTTGGCACCTTGGTAGATGCGGCCCGCGCCGATGATAAGGTCCATTCCTTGCTCGCCCTCATCGTTTCCACCAATGCGGCATCACTGAAGTTGCATGAAAAGTTCGGGTTTGAAAACGTGGGTACTCTTAAAGAGGTTTGCTACAAGTTCGATCACTGGTTGAGCCTCACCCACCTACAACTTCTGGTGTAAAGGAATTTCTATGCATATCCGTCCTGCTGAGCTTGCCGACGCCCCCGCACTCACCGCAATCTACAACGCCGGCTCCGCAGCGAAACCCGCCGCTAACCTGGTCACGTGGCAAGAAGATGTCTCTGACCGCGAAGAGTGGCTCAAGGAGATGTTTCAGGCCGGCTCCCCGGTCTTTGTAGCCGTGCACGATGATGAGGTCATTGGCTGGGCGGCCTACTTCCAGTTCGTGACCCCCGCCATCTATTACGGCACCGTGGAAGATTCCGTCTACATTGCCCCCTCCGCTCAGGGCAAGGGCGTGGGCTCCGAGCTTCTCGACGCCCTCATGGACTTCGCCGCCGACGACGCCTACGTGCAGACGATGATCACCTATATCGTCGATACCAACGAGGGTTCTATTGCCCTGCACAAGAAATTCGGCTTTACCGAGACCGGCCGTATGCCAAATATCCATACCAAGGATGGCGTCCGCCTCGGCTTGGTGCACCTCCAGCGCGATTTCGAGCGCTAAACCACCCTTCCCGGCAAGGATACGGGTATTTCGTGCTCCTTTTCTTGACCGGAATGCAAAAATGGCCGCGTTATGCCCTTTTCTTTGTTGAAAAGAGACAATAACGCGGCCGTTTTAGGTGCTGTTACTTAGTAACAGGCGCCCACTCTGGGCCTGTCTCGCCCAACTCTGGGTCGAGCTTAGAGATGAGCGGCTTCGGCTTGGCCAAGGCAGTGCCCGGCTCTACCTGGATGCGCTCCCACTTTGCCTGCTGCTGAGTGTAGTCACCCATGATGACCGGATACTCATGACCCTCTGGCGGCAAGCCAGCACCAACGAGCTCTACCGGGATATCGTCCTTGACATCATGGACCTCCGGCTGGGCTGCCCACACACCGCTGCGGCCCAAGGTTTCATGGACCTTCTGCGCGGTAAACGGCAGGTACGGCGTGAGCATGACATTGCAGTCAGAAACCACCTGGAGAGCAGTCCACAGCACGGTAGCTAGGCGCTCGCGCTGGGTCTCATCCTTAGCCAACTTCCATGGCTCTTGGTCTGCAATATAAGCGTTGGCTTCGCCGACGACGTGCATGATAGCGGTAATCGCCTGCTTGAACTTGGACTGTTCCAGCAAAGAACCGGCGGTCTCGAAAGTCTCTTCCGCCAGCTGCAGGATTTTCTTATCCTTTTCTTCCAGCGCTGCTGGTGCTGGAACCTCACCGAAATTCTTAAACGCCATAGAAACGGTGCGGTTGACCAGATTGCCCCAGCCATTGGCCAGCTCATTATTGATACGGCGAACGAATTCATCCCAGGTAAAGTCCGTGTCATTGTTTTCCGGACCGGCCACGGCGATGAAGTAACGCAGGGCATCTGGGCCAAACTCCGCCAAGAAATCCTTGACATAAATGACAACGCCCTTGGACGAGGAGAACTTGGAACCAGACATGGTCAAGTACTCAGAGGAGACAATTTCCGTTGGCAAATTCAGCTCGCCGTACTGGTGAAGCTCACCGCCCTTGTCGCCTTTGCCGGCATAGCCCAAAAGCTCGGCCGGCCAGATCTGGGAGTGGAAGGTGATGTTGTCCTTGCCCTGGAAGTAATAGTGGCGGGCCTCCGGGTTCTGCCAGAAGTCCTTCCAGGCTTCAGGCTGACCAGTGCGGTATGCCCACTCGATAGAGGAAGACAGGTAACCGATGACCGCATCGAACCACACGTAGAGCTTCTTGGCGTTATTGTCCTGCCAGCCCTCAACGGGGATCGGAATGCCCCAGTCAATATCGCGCGTCATGGTGCGCGGGCGCATATCCTCCAACAGGTTTAGGGAGAACTTCAGGACGTTCGGGCGCCAGTCCTCACGGGTGGACAGCCACTTTTGCAGCTCATCCTTGATGGAGGGCAGATCCAGTAGAAAGTGCTCGGTCTCAATGAACTTTGGGGTCTCGCCGTTGATCTTGGATACGGGGTTGATCAGATCCACTGGGTCGAGCTGGTTTCCACACTCATCGCACTGGTCACCGCGGGCGCCATCCGCGCCGCAGATGGGGCAGGTGCCCTCAATATAGCGGTCCGGCAGGGTGCGCCCGGTAGACGGCGAAATAGCACCCTGGGTGGTCTCTTTGAGCATGTAGCCATTGGCATACAGGCCCTTGAAGAGTTCCTGTACCACGGAGTAGTGGTTACGGGTGGTGGTCCGAGTAAAGAGATCGTAGGACAGGCCGAGGTTGGCTAGGTCAGTGACGATCTGGCGGTTGTAGCGGTCTGCCAGCTCGCGAACGGACACGCCTTCTTTGTCCGCTTGAACCAATAGCGGAGTGCCGTGCTCGTCCGTACCGGAGACCATGAGTACGTTGCGGCCACGCATTCGCTGGAAACGTGCAAAGACGTCAGAAGGAACACCAAAGCCGGCCACATGGCCGATGTGGCGCGGGCCGTTGGCATAGGGCCAGGCAACATTTACTACTACAGACTCAGTCATGGGTTCTACTGTATCGAAGCCAGCTCGTGCCCACACGATTAGGGCAGACATTTACTCCGCAGGTGAACCGCATTTTCAGAACAAAGCGCCCACCGCTTCCCCACTGCTGAGGAAACGATGGGCGCTATGAAAGCAACCGCAAAGGACGCGAATTACTTGCGCTTCATCGGGTGCTTGAGACGCTCGTTGCGGCGCTTCTTAAGTACCTGCGTGCGCTGGTATTCGCGGTGCAGGCGGCGCTCGCGGGCCATCTTGCGCTGGAACTGCTGTGCCTCGCGGTACTCGAGGTAAATAACATCCTCGCTCAGAGCCTTGTAGATGGCGAACATCAGGCCAACGACAATGAACAGGAACGGCAGTGCAGCGACGATGGTGACGTTCTGCAGGTTAGACAGCGCGTCTTCATTAGCCAAGAGCAGGGTCAGGCCTACCAAGGCAGTCAGTGCGCCCCATGCCGCGGATAGCCACGGCTTAGCGGTAGAAGCACCATTTTGGGACATAGAGCCCATAACCGTGGACGCAGAGTCTGCAGAGGTGACGAAGAAGGTAGCCAGAAGGACCGCTGCAACAATACCGGCAACGAAGCCACCGGGCATGGACTGCAGGAGATTAAACAGCTCTTCCTCAGCCGACTCGCCGGTAATGGATTCGCCGTTTTGCTCCATGTGGATAGCAGTGCCGCCGAAGATAGCGAACCACAGGGTGGATACGCCGGCTGGGATGAGCAGGACGCCCAGGCAGAACTCGCGGACGGAACGGCCACGGGAGATGCGTGCCAGGAACATGCCCACGAATGGGGACCAGGAAACCCACCATGCCCAGTAGAAGATGGTGTAGCCGGACAGCCACTCACCGGCGGTACCGTTTTCGGACTCGGCGGTGCGGCCGATCATCTCGGTGAAGTAGTTGAGGTAGTTACCAATGGAGCCAGGAATCTGGTTGAGGATGGTAACGGTCGGGCCCAAGATGAACACGAAGATCGCCAGCACTGCGGCAAGGACCATATTCGCATTGGAAATGTACTGAATACCCTTGCCCACACCGGACATCGCGGACAGGAGGAATGCGAGGGTAAGGACCAGCACGATGCCGATAACCACGGAATTGGTGGGGTTATCGATGATTCCGGATGCCTTCAGGCCGGCCTGAATCTGCAGGGCACCCAGGCCCAGGGAGCAGGCGGTACCGAAGACGGTGGCGAAGATGGACAGGACATCGATGAACTTGCCCACCGCACCGTTAGCGTTACGCTCGCCGATGAGCGGCACGAAGGCCTGGCTTAATAGCTGCTTGCGGCCAATGCGGAAGGTGGAGTACGCGATGGCCAAGCCAACGATGGCGTAGACCGCCCAGGGATGCAGCGTCCAGTGGAACATGGCATAGGCCATGGACGAACCCACGTTGCCAGTGCCCTCGCCCGGGGTGCCGTCACGGTAGTTGGCCAACGGCTCGGAAGCGCCGTAGAACATCAGGCCAATGCCCATGCCGGCGGCGAACATCATGGCAATCCACGATGGGGTGGAAAATTCCGGCTCCTCATTAATGTGGCCCAACTTGATGGAGCCGAACTTGGAGGCGGCAATAAAGACAACGAACACCACGAAGACGGTGCCGAAGAGGATATAGGCCCAACCGAAGTTATCCACGACCCAGGTCAGGGCCGAAGAGGAGAAGTTGGCAAAGTTATCCGGGGCGGCCAGGCCCCACACGACGATCGCGGCAATCAGTACGCCGGCAATGCCGACGATGGACCAATCGATTGGCATATTGTCACGATCGGCCGCGATTTCCACCTCAGGATCGTCATAGCGCTCCGGGTGGAAACCATCGGAGTGAATCATATCCTGAAGCTGGCCGGTGGCAGATTGTGCGTCCAGCTGTTCGTCTACAGTCTGATAATTCTCAATAGGCTGCCCGCTCGAAGAAGCAGAGGCCGGCTGCGCCTGGGCGCCGACCGGTTCCTTTCCTTCTTCTGGCGCGCCTGTGCCCATGTTTTCCGAGTTTGTCATGAGCTATACAGTGGTGCGGAACTACTCAATTATCAAACGAAGCACGTAGAAACTTCGCTGCTCAACACCGTTTCCCAGGGATTTTCCACGATAATTTGAAAGGATTTTACGCTTCGTTTCCCCATGTAAATACCGCTTTAAGTCGCCCACACGCCCGAGCACTATAACAATTCAATTACAAAGCCCCCGTTAGTGAAGCCATCTACGCGCGCTACGGGGTGTGACGTAATCGAATAGGCGGTAGGGACTAGTCCTTGCGGGCTGCTAAAGCGGCATCATAAAGCTCGCGATTAGAGACCTCGGTGCCTTTGGCGACCTGCTTGCACGCGTCCTTCAGCCGCATCCCTGCCTCCGCTAGCTCGAGCGCCTTGGGCACCAAGTCCGCGGCGGTAGCGGCAGCGGCCGTACCGCCCTCGATCACCACGGTGATCTCTCCCCGAGCGCCGTCTACTGCCCACTCGGCAAGCTCGCCCAAATTCCCGCGGCGGATTTCCTCATAGGTCTTGGTCAGTTCCCTGCACACCGCGGCCGGGCGGTCGGCGCCGAGAATTTCCGCTGCTTCGGCCAGGGTTTCGGCCACGCGGTGAGGAGATTCGAAGAATACAATGGCTCGCTTTTCGTTGCGCAGTGATTCCAGCCAGGCCTTGCGGGGACCGGGCTTGCGAGGAGGAAAGGCGTCGAAAAGGAAGTGCCCCACGCCCAGGCCCGAAAGCGCCAGGGCCGTCGGCACTGCGGACGGGCCGGGAAAACAGGTCACAGGAATATCGCGCTCGGCCGCCGCGGCCACAAGGGACAGGCCTGGATCAGAAATAATCGGCATGCCGGCATCGGTGACGACGAGGACGGTGCCTGACGCGGCGGCGTCGATAAGCTGCTGGGCTCGGTCCTTTTCATTGTGATCAAAATTGGACACCACCCGCCCGGAAATCTGGATCCCTAAGGCCTGGGCCAGATTACGCACGCGCCGCGTATCTTCGGCCGCGATGACGTCCGCATGCTGCAAGGCATGCATTAAACGCGCGGAGGCATCTCCTACGTTTCCCAGCGGCGTGGCGGCGAGAATTACCCCGCGCGGTAGTGGATCCAGACCTAAAACAGACATACCTCTAGCATTCCATACTCTCTAATGCGCGGTCGCGCTACGTTGTCGCCTAGACTCAACCAAGTGACTATTGCTACCGCTGCCCCATCGCGCACCACGCACGACACCGTGGCCCCGCCAGCACCCCGCGCCTATCAGTGGGGCAAAGCTGACTGGATAAGCACTAGCGTCGTCGGCGTCCTTGCGCTCATTACCCGTTTTGTCGGACTTACTGCGCCCGTTTCCAAGGGCACGCCCGTCTTTGATGAAAAGCACTATGTTCCCCAAGCCTGGGACATGGTGCGAAGCTGGGATAACCTTTTTATCGGCGGCATTGAAACCAACCCCGGCTACGGGCTGGTGGTTCACCCACCGCTGGGCAAGCAGATCGTGGCACTTGCCGAATGGATCTTTGGTTATTCCCCTCTGGGCTGGCGTTTTATGACGGCCCTCTTCGGTGCAGCCACCGTGCTCTTGACGATGTCCCTGGCCCGCCGAGTCTCTTTATCCTGGCAGGTGGCAACCCTAGCTGGCCTCATCGCCGTATTTGATGGCGTGCTCTTGGTCTCCTCCAAGTTCGGCATGCTGGATATCTTCCAAGTCTTTTTCGTTGTAGCCGCCGCCTGGGCGCTCGCCCGCGATCATAATCAGATGCGTGAGCGCCTCCACAACGCGTTTTTGAAGGGCGGGATGGGCTCTTCCGCCTTCGGCCCGCGCTTTGGATTCCGCTGGTGGCGCCTCCTCGCAGGTGTCTGCCTTGGTCTTTCCCTGGGCGTGAAGTGGTCCGGCCTGTACTTCATCATGTTCTTTGGTCTGATGTCCGTCTTTAGCGACCTTGCCTTGCGCAAGCGCTATGGGGTACGCCGCTATATCCTCGGCACCCTGGTGCGCGATACCCCTGCTGCCTTGGCCTCCCTCGTGCTCGTGCCGGTACTGCTCTACGCCTGGACCTGGCGGGCTTGGTTTGCCTCCGAAACCGCCGTGTACCGCCATGCCAAGGTGGATGGCACCATCGAGGATGGATCGTGGCTGCTGAACCTGCCTGATTCCTTGGCCGGCTGGTTCTACTATCACTCCTCTGTCTTGGAATTCCATGCCAGCCTAACCTCTTCCGGCGGCCACCATCACCCGTGGGATTCCAAGCCCTGGGCTTGGCTCGTGGCCGCCCGCCCCATCTTGTACTACTCCTCCACCGACCTGCAGTGCGGTGATGGCAGTAACGAATGTCGCAAGATGCTCTACCTCTTTGGCACCCCAGCCATCTGGTGGCTGGTCATCCCGGCCGTATTGTGGGGCCTGTGGTCGCTCATTATTCGCCGCAACCGCGCTTTCCTTATCCCCTTGGTGGGCTTTGCGGCAGGCTTCTTGCCCTGGCTCGCGGCCTTTGACCGCCAAATGTACTTCTTCTACGCCACGGCTTTTATCCCCTTTGTCATCGTGCTTATTGCGTTAGCTTTAGGCCAGCTCATCGGGCATGGCAGGCCTGTGCGGTGGGGATGGCTGAAGAACTTGGCCGGCGGCCCCGTACGTTGGGGTACCATCGCCGCCGTGTTCTACCTAGCCCTGGTAGTGGCAATGTTCTTCTACTTCTCCCCCATTTTGTACGGCTACAAGATTCCAGATTCCTGGTACCACTCCATGATGTGGCTGCCGAGCTGGACCTAACCTGGCCAGAGCGGAGTTTATTGCGGCTGCGCGTTGAGGGACTTCCACCACGCGCGCACCAGGTAGCCCTTTTCCGCCGCCCAGGCCCACGCCAGGCTAAGAGTCGCAAGCGCAGTGGCGATAAGGAAATACACCTGCTCAATGGTTACGGTACCCAGCGCTATATCGCGCATGCCAAAGCCGAAGAGGAAGGCAAACATCGTGGCCGATACCGGAAGCAGTCCGGTGACCGCCGCGGGGCGCCAGGCGCTGAAGAAAAGACCACAGGCCATGCCAAAGCGCACTGCCGCGCCCTCCATCAGCAGGTTGGCTCGCTCCGGATCCGCAGTGGGATCTAGAACTCTTCCTTCCGCACCCAACGGTACGAGCCCGGAGGCGTGCACGATGAGCACCACTGCCCAGATTGCAAAGATGGCCCCCATAAGAACCATGGCGGCGCGCGCGACCGTCAGGTTAGCTTGGCGCGCGCTCGAGGTACGTCGCCATTCCGGCTCCACGCCGGCCAAGATGACATCAGAAAGATCCGTGGGCGGAGCCAAGCCGGATTCCACGGGCTCCACAAAGCTCAATGAACGCGATAGCGCGGCCGCCTTATCGCGGAAAGCGCGGCATTCGGCGCAGCTTTCCAGGTGAGTATCAATAACGTCCTGGGGCAGATCGGAGTGCTCTCCATCCATGTGCGCGGAGATTGCCGCCTGAACCTGGCTATGCGTCAACATTGCTGAGCACCCCATCCATGCTGGCTCTACCGGAGCCAAAAATTACGATCATCAGCAGGGATAACAGCAATACCAGTGGGTATTCGATTCCGCCGTCGGCAGCAAAAAGCCCATGGCCCAGGTGCACGAAATACAGGGCACACCCCATAAGCAATGCGAGTGCCCCGGCGACAAAGGTGGTGAGCAGACCAACGACGAGGAATGCACCGCCGGCCATCTCTCCTATGGCGGCGATATAGCCGGAAAGCTGTGGCTGTGGCACCCCTAGGGCGGAAAATTGCCCCACGGTTTCATCCATGCCGGTCATAAACATCTTGTCCACGCCGTGTGCGATAAAGATTAATCCGAGGACCGCTCGAAAAATAAGCAGTGCGGCATCGCGTACGGCAGGTCTATTCATGCTGAACAGATTACCCTGAACCCCTCGCCCGATGCGAAGGCAATGGACTACACCTATACTCCTGGGAAATTCGCCCTTTGGCGGGGGGAAGGAAAAGACCACGGCCGCGCGGGCTGTTTCAATGGGAACCACGCACAAAAGATAAAAGGAGAACACCATGAGCGAACCAACTACGCAGTCCGAAGAGCGCACCACCTTGGTCTATGACGATGATGGCCTGGGCCGCCCGCCTTGGGCGATGTCCTCGCCAATGCTGAAGGAGTATTACGACACCGAATGGGGCCTGCCCATTTTCGATGAAGCTGGACTCTACGAGCGCTTGAGCCTCGAGTCTTTCCAGTCCGGCCTGTCCTGGGCTGTGGTGCTCAAGAAGCGCGAGGCGTTTCGCGCGGCCTTTTGTAACTTCGATCCGGACAAGGTCGCCCAATTCGGCGAGGCAGACGTGGAGCGTTTGCTTGGCGACGCCTCCATTATCCGCAACGAAACCAAAATCCGCGCCGCGATTAATAACGCCAAGGCGACCATCGCTCTGCGCGAGGAAGGCGGGCTGGCAGAGTTCATTTGGGCCTACCAACCTCCGGAGAACCTCTACCCCACAGTGATGGAAGATATTCCGAAAAAGAGCTACGAGTCCAAGCTCATGTCCCGCGAGCTTAAGAAGAAGGGCTTTCGCTTCGTTGGACCGGTTACCTGTTTCGCCCTCATGGAGGCCATCGGCATGATTGACACGCACCTTATCGGCTCCCATCGCCGCGGTACCTCCGGGGTGTGGCTGGAGAGCGGCGTGCCGAATTATGGCCTAGCGCAGGAATACAACGCGCTCGCGAACTCGCAGACAACGAGCGCTGACGAGCTTCACGGCGCTGCTAGCTAGTCCGCTACGCGCGCTTATCCAGCGCGGCGGGCCGCTAGGTCATCGCGACGGCCATAACCATCGGGCCCGGCGTGCGGGCCGTCAAAGTCGCCGTCCTCACCATCGCTATAGCTCAGCGGAAGGTGCACGAAGTCCGGGCTTTCATCGTCGATTTCCACAACCACGGCGCCTGGGCGGCGCAGATTGCGCGGAATCTTCAGCTCTTCATCCTCGGTGTTGCGCACGCCCAAGCGGGCGCGGCGCAGGTGGCGCACGCGGCGGCGCATTAGTGCCTGTTCCTGGCGTACCTGGGAGCGAAGGGCGATCAAGTAGGCCACGGTGAGCACGCCGGCGACGGCAGCCAACCACCAAGTCCAGCCACCGACTACAATGCCGAGGGCTACCGTGAGCACCACGGCCACGGCAAGCCCCAGCAGGGTGCGCTGACGGCGCTGGTAGCGCGTCGCCGACTTTTCCTTTTCCGCTACCGGGTCCCAGCCACCGCGACCCAAACGACGCTGGGCGAACTCGACCTCGTCCTCGGACAGGTCGGTATCCATGCCGGCGTCGTCTGCTTCGGCGGTCTCAGCGAGTTCTTCAGCTCCCTCGGTATCCACCGTTTCTGCAGATGCAGGCTCGGCATCATCCGCGCTGGCAGAATTTGCGCAGTCGTCTTCACTGTCCTCGGCCTTGTCTACGGCACCCGGATACATGAGGTCTACCGGCGAGGTATAGGTTTCGTCATAGGCATAAGCATCGCTCGCCACGCTAGAGACAGCTGGGGCGCTAAAGACCTCAGCCTCGGCGGCGGCAACATCGGAGGCTTTGTCCTTAGTGGACTCGTCCGCGGTGTCGTCCTCGTCCTCCAGGAGCACGTCATCGACATCGTCCGCCTCTGCGGTGCTGGCTTCCTTGTCCGCATCAGCCTGCTGGGAGACAGGAACCGCAGCTGCCTGTGGCTCGACTGCAGTCTCGTCTTCTTCTGCAATCGCTTCTTCCACCAATTCACCATCGATGGTTTCTGCCTGTTGCGTCGATTCTTCACCAGCGGTGGAGGCGGATGCTGCAGTAAACGCACGGCTACCGCTACCGAAGGGCTGGGACTTGGCCCGGCGTGCGGCACCGGCAATAGTTACGGAGCGCGACGAGGACTTGGTGGCCTTACTATCGGATTCACTGTCGGCAGCGTCTGCGGCCTCGACGACTTCGTAGTCCGCCTCGGCCTCATCGTCACGACGGTGGACGTCGCCGGCGCGCAGGCGCGGACGACGCCGGCCGGCGACCTTGCCGGAATCTCCTTCAAAGAGGACCCGGGTATCTTCAAAGGCCTCACCGGTATGGCTCATTGGGCGATTATTCCTACCCAATAGCCACGGTGCGAGCACGAAGAGCCACACCACGATGATCGCGATAATCGGCACAGCTGTCGACACGAAAAGGACCTTCCCCTTGAATACAGATGATTACTCCACCTTAAACGGTGAAACCGCACCGTAGCACCCCAAATTCGCACAAATTACAATGTTGTGACTTATGTGAAAATTGAGGTGGAAATCCCAGCGCTTGGGAAGCTATTTCACGCCAGTCGTCCAGCTTGACGCAGGCGCTCCACCGCCGTAGAGGCAAAGTCTTCTTTCACCAACGCCACGTAGTGGTGGTCCTGCCACGCGCCGTCGATATGCAAATTGCGCCGCAAATACCCTTCATGCCGGAATCCGTTGGCGGCCAAGACGCGACCCGAGGCCGGGTTGTGCTCCAGATAGGTAGCGGTCACGCGGTGCAAACCCACCCGCCCAAAGGCGTGGTCCACCCCCAAGGCGGTGGCGGCCGTAGCCACCCCGGCGCCGTGAACCGCGGAATAGACCCAGTAGCCAATCCAGCAATCGCGAATGCTTCCATGCTGAATATTTCCCAGGGTTACCTGCCCTGCGAATTTCCCCTCCACCTCAATGACGAGCGGGACCACCAGCGCCTCACGCGCGGCGGTGCGCAGGTACATCAGGTGATTCCACCACGCCTGCTGGCTATGCGCCTCCGCCCACGGTGCGGCTTGGGTCGGCTCAACCGGGCGGAGGAAACTTTCATCGTCGATGCGCTGACGCCGCCACTCATGGCCGTCGGAACGCAGCAGGGGGCGCAAGCGCATCCGCGCCCCCGAGGGAAAGACAGACGAGGAGGGAAGCTGGACAATAGGAGTAGATTCCGGCCACCCCGGATGCATGTCATCGGTGGGGCCGGTAGCAGGATGGCGGAACCTATCCGCCGCGTTGCCGAAAGGATCGAGCATTAGCTGCGCTGGGTCAAAAACAACACATCAACCACATCGCCTGGGCGGATTTCCGTGACCTCTTCCGGCACGCGAATCATGGCGTTAGCCTCTGAAAGGCCGGCCAAGAGGTGTGCCGGGGCCCCTGCGGCACCGCCGAGGCCTTCCACCAAGTAGTCCGCGGTTTCGGCATCGCGCATCAGACGAGCACGGATGAAGCCGCGCCGGCCAGGACGAGAATCGATGTGGTTTAACGCGCGGGCACGCACCACGCGACGGTGCGCATTGCGCTTGCCCAGCGCCAAGCGGATGAGCGGGCGGATATACACCTCAAAGACCACAAGCGCGGACACCGGATTGGACGGCAGCAAGAAGGTAGGAATGCGCTCCTCGCCCACCAGTCCAAAGCCCTGAACGGAGCCGGGATGCATGGCCACGCGGGAGGTATCGACATCACCAAGGTCGTCGAGGATCTCGCGGATAGCCTCGGCACCAGCGCCACCCACTGCGCCGGAGATTACCAGCACCTCGCTGCGGGCAATGTGCTTTTCCAACGCTTCGCGGATGCGGCGCGGCTCGCCCTCGGCAATGCCTACGCGGTGCACCTCTGCCCCGGCTTCACGGGCCGCGGCAGCTAAGGAATAAGAGTTCACGTCAAAAACCTGACCCAGTGCCGGTTCTTGATCCAAGTCAACCAACTCGCGGCCAAAGGAAATGATGGTAATACGCGGCCGCGGATACACCAGCACCTTTGAGCGGCCCACCGCGGCTAGAAGGCCAATCTGGGCAGGCCCCAAGACGGTGCCGGAAGATACGGCGACATCGCCAGGCTGAATATCGTCGCCCACTCGGCGCACAAAGTCACCAGAACGCACCGGGCGGTGGGCGGTAACGCGCTTGCGGCCGCGGTCAGTCCACTCGAGGGGAAGGACGGCGTCGGCAAGCGTGGGCAAAGGCGCACCCGTATATACGCGCACCGCTTGCTTAGGTTGCAGGCGCAGCGGCTGCTTGGAGCCGGCCGGAACCTCGCCCACCACGGGCAAGGAACGCTCTACCTCCGGCTGCGGGGAATCCGCATCCTCTTCACCCTCTGCGGACTGTTCTTCCTGGTCCTTGTGGCGGCGCACCCGCAGGCCCCGCTCGCCTCCAATATCCACGGCGCGCACCGCGTAACCATCGATCGCCGCCTGCGGGAAGCCTGGCAGGGGCTGGTTAGCCTGTACCTGCTCGGCGCACATCAAACCCAGCGCGTTGGAAATACCGATGCGCACCGGCTCCGGCGTCGTCGCCGCATCCGTTACCAGCGCCAACTGGTCATCAACTGAACGCATAAGGTCTATGCCCGCCCTTTCTTCGCTTCCATGTCCTTGGCCACCGGGAAAAGCCCTAGGCTAGGCCGTGCTCGTCCTCATACTCGGCCATGATTTGCTTAATCGCTTTATACAGCGTGGGACCATACTTTTCATCGCGCAGGCCAAAGTCCACGTTGGCGGGGATATAGCCGCCGGGATTGCCCAAATCATGGCGCTTTCCTTGGTGGACTACCACGTGGACTGGCTCGCCTTCCTCAATGAGGAGCTCGATGGCGTCAGTAAGCTGCAGCTCGCCGCCCTTGCCCGGCTTAATGCGGCGCAGGGCATCAAAGATCTTGCGGTCCAAAAGGTAGCGGCCGGTGGCCACGAGGTTAGAAGGAGCATCCTCTACTGCCGGCTTTTCCACCATGCCCACGACCTTCTTCACGCCAGGGGCATCGGTATCCTCCACGTCGAAGACGCCGTAGTTGTAGGTCTGCTCGCGCGGGACCTCGAAGGCGCACAGCACGCTGCCGCCCAATGCCGCGCGCACACGCGCCATATCCGCCATGACGGTGGCGGGCAAGACAATGTCATCAGGGAGCATGACGGCGAAGGAATCCTCGTCTTCCTCAAGCACCTCTTCGGCAAGGCCCACCGCGTGGCCCAATCCCAGCGGCTTTTCCTGCTCCACCGCAACGGGGTGAATGATCTGGTTGGCGCGCTTGACCTTGGCCACCTGTTCGTCCTTGCCGCGAGATTCGAGGGTCTCTACCAGCTCGGGGAAAGCCTCGAAGTGGCGCATGACCTCTTGCTTATCGGGCGCGGTAATCACCGCAAGGCGGCGCGCGCCGACAGACGCTGCCTCCTCTGCAATGAGTTCGATGCCGGGAGTATCAACAACGGGCAGCAGTTCCTTTGGAACCGTCTTGGTGGCGGGCAAAAATCGGGTGCCCATACCTGCCGCTGGAACTACAACCGTGGTGATTCCGCGGGCGGAATCTTCGCGTTCTATAGCCATGCACAATAGCGTACAACGCCACATTATTTTCCCGTGCACCGCTACGCCGTGGGGTTATGATTTATTTATGACCTCTTCCATCACCGCCAAAAACGAGCTGCGCGCCCGCTTGGTCCAGGCCCGCCGCCAACTTTCCTCCGAGGACCACGATGCTTTTACCGCCGCCGTGCGCAAGCATCTCGAATCCGAGCTCACCGAGTCCATGACCGTGGCCGCCTACTGGCCCTTGGGCTCTGAGCCCGGTGGTGCGGACTTTGTGCCGTGGCTCAAGGAGCATGTCTCCCGCGTCCTCCTGCCAATCTCCGGCGAAAATGGCACGTTGACTTTCGCCGAATACCGCGGCAAGGAAACAATGCACACCAGCCCATTGGGTTTGAATGAGCCTCAGGGCCCAAGTTTTGATAGCAGCGTGCTGGCCGAGTGCGATCTGGTGCTTGCCCCCGCCATGGCAGTAGACGCCAAGGGCAACCGCATGGGCAAGGGCGGCGGCTACTATGACCGCGCGCTGGAGCCACTTCCCCACGGCAAGCCGCCGGTTTTCGCCATGGTCTATCCCTCCGAATTCCTAGACGAGCTGCCTACCGAGGACCATGACCGCAAGGTTGATGCCGCCGTCACCGCCGAGGGCATTACCCGCTTCTAGTTTTAAGGGCGCGGGAACCATGCGCGGTTTCGGGCAGTCTAAAAGAGTATGCCCACTTCGCGTATGCCCCGCCTCGTTTCCACCCTTCGTACCCCTGGCCACCGCCGCGGCGTTGTAGTGCGCCGCGCCATTGCGGTGGCCCTTCTTATTGCCGCACTGGCTTCGGCTCTTTCGGCGGCCAAGGAGTTACCGCGCGTGCCCGTCTTTAGCCGCGATCTGCCGGCAGGGGCGGAGCTGGCGCTTGCCGACGTCGACCTAGCCCGCCTTCCTGCCTCCTCCATCCCCGATTCGGCGGTAGCTGTAGAGCCAGAAGAGCTGAGCGGCCGGGTCATTACCGCGGCAGCCGGCAAGGGCGAAGTGATTACCGATGCTCGCCTTTTGGGAGAAGACCTCGTCTCCAGCTTGGTTAGCGGCTCCGACGCCGCGGCTGCACGGATGATCCCGGTGAAGCTCGCCGAGCCAGATATCATCCCCCACCTACACCATGGCGATACCGTGGACGTGGTAACCGCCGTCGACGCCGCATCCTCCCCGGCCGAAGAGGGGTCGGCTCCCGCAACGCCCACCGCGCGCGTTATCGCCACCGGCGGGCGCGTGGTGTCGACCTCTAGTTCCGAGGGCGAGGCCTCTTCCTCTACTGTTTTGCTCGCGCTGCCCCATGACCACGCCAATGATGTAGCCGCGGCGTCGCTAAGCCAACCACTCACGGTGGTCATTGTTGGTGACCGCGCTCACCCGCAACAACGCTAGACCATTTCAGCCACAACAGTTGTGGTTGGTTAACAGCTGCACTAAAGTTTCGCCATGTCCATGGTTTCTAACTACCCTTAGTTATTCCCAGAAAGGTTCGTGCATATCACTATGCTCAAGGGTTTCAAAGACTTTATTATGCGTGGCAACGTCATCGAACTTGCCACCGCGGTCATCATCGGCTCCGCCTTCACCGCAATCGTCACCGCCGTTACTGACTCGATCATCCAGCCGATCATCAATTCCCTTGGCTCTGCTGAGGTGGACGGATTGGGCTTCCAAATCACCGACAACAAGAACACCTTCGTGGACTTCGGCGCAGTAATCACTGCAGCGATTAACTTCCTCATCATCGCCGCCGTGGTCTACTTCCTCATCGTCATGCCGCTCAACAAGCTCACCGAAGCTGCGAAGCGCCGCCACGGTGTAGACCCTGAGGCCCCTGCCCCAACTACCGAGGAACTGCTCGCGGAAATCCGCGACCTGCTCGAGGCCCAAAACGTCTCCGATAAGGACATCCCGGGTACCGGCATTGACGGTTCCGCCCACGGTGCTACCGACGCCGATAACGGTTCCACCGACGGCGGCCGTCACCAGGCCTAGTTCCCTTCGCTGCATATACAGCGCAGAGCCCGCGGTTTCACTTCTTCGGAAGCGAAACCGCGGGCTTTTAGGTACCTGTGTGACTGCAGACCTGCATCCTGTTTTAGGCACTAGCCGCCGTAGTGTGGGGGCTGGTTTTCTCGGTAGAATTGCTCATCACGCTGACCGGACTCCCCCTCTGCCGCCACCGAATCCGCGTCATCGACAGTAACGATTCTCTCTTCATCAACACCGTGGGAAGCGGGTGCGCCGGGCTTATCAGCACTACGGTCATAGCCGGCAGCATCCGATTGGCGGAATACCCGCCGGCGGTTTCTCCGCGACGTCATAGAAAATACCCTGCAGTTACTGGACACTAGACTGCTGCAGCTGGTCAATGAGGTGGTGAACCAGAGGCGCCAAGGTAGCCATGCCGTCGCGGATGGCAGCGCGCGACGAGGCAAGGTTGACCACGACGGTAGAACCCGAAACCCCCGATAGACCGCGGGACGTACAGGCATCCACCGCGCCACAGGCTTGGCCAGAAGAACGCAGCGCCTGTGCCACACCCGGAACCATCTTGTCGATGACGGACCGCGTAGCCTCCGGAGTCTTATCGCGTGGACCGACACCGGTGCCGCCCACGGTGAGGACCACGTCCACGCCACCGACCACGGCGGTCTCAATGGCCTGACGGATCTTGGATTTCTTGGAACGCACCACGATGGCGCCATCAACGCGGAAATTGGCCTCCGCGAGCAACTCACTTACCAGCTGAGAAGTGCTATCGGATTGCTCACCAGGATGATCAGTGACAATAACGATGAGCCCGCGGCGCGGGGCGGCAAGGCTATCCTCCTGCTCGCTCGCCAACAGGAAGGCATCATCGGGTTCGGCAACATCCATCAAGGAATCGCGCTTATTCGCGCCGTCAGGCTGCGCGGAGTCGGTCACATCGTGCTGCGAATCTGGCATTTTTCTCCTTAAGTTAAGGCAATACAGCCTTGTGGCGGGGTGAGGTACGGCGCATTCAGCACCTAATGAGGTCTTGCACAGTAATTTACTCGCCCGAGAGGGTTACCTCTACCTGACGAGATTCATCCGAGTCTTCGCGGGTAACTTCCAAGGTCACCGTCGCGCCAAAATCTTGGGATCGCGCCGCCGCGATGAGCGCATCAGCGTTTTCAATCAGGCGGTCGTTGACGCGGGTGACAATGTCGCCATCCTTCAAGCCCGCCTTATCTGCTGGACCGCCCGGCTCTACCTCGGCGATGCGGGCACCATTGCCGTCGTCGCGCGCTAGCACCTTCACTCCAAGGGTTGGGTGGGAAACTTTGCCGTCATTGATGAGCTCATCTGCCATGCGCTTGGCAAAGTTGGATGGAATTGCAAAGCCCAAGCCAATGGAGCCGCCCTCGCCGGAGGAGTTATTAGACAGCGAAGCAATCATGGAGTTCATGCCCACGATATTGCCGTCTCGATCCACCAACGGGCCGCCGGAGTTGCCAGGGTTAACTGCAGCATCGGTCTGAATGGCGTCAATCAATGAGGACTCGCCACCCTCCTGGGATGCGCGCACGGGACGGTTCTTTGCCGATACGATGCCGGAGGTCACGGTAGCGTTCAGGCCCAAAGGAGAACCCACGGCCACCACCTCTTGACCCACGGCAACGGAATCGGAGTCGCCGAACTGCAAGAAGGGCAAGTCCTTGACGTCCTTGATTTTCACGATGGCCACGTCCGTATTCGCATCCGAGGCCACCACGTCAGCTTCATGCTTGCTGCCGTCATTCATGGTCACCTGCATCATGCCACCCTGCTCAGCACCGGCAACCACGTGGTGGTTGGTCAGTACATAACCATCTGGGGAGATGACAGAACCGGAGCCTTCAGCCCCACCAGTTCGAGTCATCGTCTGGATAGAAACCACCGCCGGCAAAACCTTAGAGGCAACTTCTTCAACGGAACCCTGCTCCGGTTCCTTACCGGTGCTATTGTTGGCCGGCTCAGCCTTGAGGGCTTCATTGACTACAGAGGTATCGTTATTGCCTCCCCCGGAACTCATGCCGACCACAGCACCGGCAATCGAGCCTGCGGCGATGGCGGCAACGGCCGCCAGAGCGGTGGCGGCGCCCAAGCCAATTTTCTTCTTTTGCTCCGGCTGCGGAGGCAGCGGAGTGACCATCGGGCCTTCCTGCCACTGACCGCTAAAGCTTTGTGTTTGTGGGGCATCCGGATAGGGCCCCAGCGAACCTAGCGTTCGCGGGTCAGTGCCTTCAGCACCGCCGCGCGGTTGGTTCCAGCCTTGCGAATAGGAGCCGGTCTCTTGTGCCTGCGCGCCAGCGCCGCTGTGAAGACCAAATCCGTCACTGTAGGGGCCAGCGTTGCCAGCCACGGCATCTTGCTGGTTGGTTTCTCCAAAGTTCGGACCACCCTGAACCGGCTCGGCCCTACCCGGACCTTCCTGGGACGCTCCCTCCGGGGAGTTTCCATCAAAGCCGCGGTAATCGTCATTCCTCATGTTCATGAGAAAACTATGCCTCACTTCGCTTGGTCAAGACTGATACTGATCTGCCAACCTACTAGGAATTCCTGAAAGGTTGCTGTATTACCTCACCAGTATAAACGCTTATACGCTAGCCCTGATTGAACCAGCGCTGCGCAAAGATTTCACCGCGGTCGCTCGGGTCTTCCTTACCACCCGACAGCCCCTCATGCGGATCTGCCAAACCGTCCACGAAAACCTCACCCGACACAGGCTTGCCCGGCAAGATGACTTCCATGCGGGTACCACCATCATTAGACTCGCGGATCTTGATGGTGCCATCGTGACGTTCAATCACCGATTTCACAATGGCCAGGCCCAAGCCTGAGCCCGGCATGGAGCGCGCTTCTGCCGAACGGTAGAAGCGCTCAAAGACCTTCTCCCTCTCCTCCGGTGCAATGCCAGGCCCGGAGTCATCAAAGCGCAGGCGCACCTCGTGGGTGGATAGCTGCTCCATAGACACGCGCACCGTGCCAGTAGCCGGCGACCACTTAGCCGCATTATCCATAAGATTAAGCGTGGCACGGCCCAATGCGAAGGGGTCGCCGTCCAGCTCCCACGGGATAAAGCGCACCAAGAACTCCACATCGGGACGGCGGCGGCGCGCACGCTCCAGCGAAGCCATCATGACTTCACAAAGGTCCACCGGCTCCGGTTCGCGCTCATTGCCGTCCTCGCGCGCCAAATCAACGAGGTCTCCAATCAAGGTGGAGAGCTCATTCATCTGGGACATGACGTCATCTTCGAGGTCCTTGCGGTCCTCATCGCTCATACCAAAGCCACCACCGGCGCGGTTGAGCATCATCAAAAGCTCAATATTGGTACGCATAGAGGTCAGCGGGGTCTTCAGCTCGTGTCCGGCATCGGCTACGAATTGAGACTGCTGCGAACGGGATTCCTGCAGTGCCTCCAGCATCTGGTTAAAGGAGGTGGTCAACTGCGCCATCTCGTCGTTATTAGAGACCTCAATAGGACGCAGGTCGTTGGTCTGCGTCACGTAATCCACCGCTCGCTTCAACCGGGCGATGGGTTGCATACCGGTTTTGGACACGATGAGGCCTGCAAAAATGGCGAGCAAGATGCCAAGGCCAACGATAATCAGAAGCACCGTGCCCAAGATGGCTATGAGCCCTTGCGTAGGAGCGAGAGACTGAGCGACGACCACGGTAGAACCGAGATCATGGCGCTTGGCCAACACCCGCTCGCCACCGACGGTACGCACGGAAGTTTCCGTGTAATCCTCCGTCCGGTGGAAGTCCCCGCCCACAGGAATGGTGTCGCCGTAGGAAAAGCTCATGGAGGGCGGCGATAGGGCTACGCGGGTGCCGGGGTTATAGGACTTAAAGTCCTCGATTTCCTGATCCACGTTATCCATGAACCGCGGGTCTTGGCTTTGCCGCAACAAGACATCGGCCTTGGCCTCCAAGCGGTCATCGACTGAGGCAGTAAGGGACATAGAAACAACCCAATACGTTGCCAACGTCATCAAGGCAACGGCTACGGCCACCACAAGGCCAGTAACAGTAGCAAGGCGCCACCGCAGTGGCGTCCGTGAAGCCCAACTCCCCTGACGATCAGAGAACTCGGTAAGAGGGGTGGACTGTACTTTACCGGAAGCCACCGCAGGGGAAGCGGGCTTCCTTAAAATCACGGATTAGACTCCCTCAAAACATAGCCCACGCCACGGACCGTGTGGATGAGGCGAGCATCGCCCTCGCCCTCGGTCTTCTTACGCAGGTAGCCGATATAGACCTCGAGAGCATTGCCGGAGGTAGGGAAATCGTAGCCCCATACTTCTTCCAAGATCTTGCTGCGGGAGAGAACCTTGCGGGGATTTTCCATCAGCAGCTGCAGCAACGCAAACTCGGTACGAGTCAAGGAAATTGCACGGCCACCGCGGCTGACTTCGCGAGTATCAGCGTCGAGTTCAAGGTCCTCGAAGCTCAGCTTGCTTTCCACTGGGGCTTCAGCTGCGATGGAATCTGCGGAGGCGCGGCGCACCAAGGAGCGCACACGGGCCAAGAGCTCCTCCAATGCGAACGGCTTTGGCAGGTAGTCATCAGCGCCGGCATCAAGGCCAGCCACTCGGTCCGAAACACCATCGCGCGCAGTTAGAACGAGGATCGGACGGTCCCAACCCTCACTGCGCAGGCTGCGGCACACCTCGAGGCCATCCATGTTGGGCATCATGACGTCCAGAATCAGCAATTCGGGATTCTCAGCACGCACCGTCTCCACGGCCTCCAAGCCGTCGTTAGCGGTCAGCACTTCGTAGCCGTTAAAGCGTAAGGAACGGCGTAGCGATTCGCGGACGGCTTGTTCATCATCCACCACAAGGATTTTCATAGGCCTAATTATTACTTATGGCAGTCAACTTCATGAAGTTTAGGGAAATATTTACCCCCACAGTCCCCCAAATACGGCTAAAACATGCTTATAGAACGCTTCTAAAGCTAAAAATCCCCGCCCAGCCCTCTAATCGAGAGCGGACGGGGAGATTAAAGAGCGAGCTTAGAACTGCTCTACGTCAACCAGGCCCAGCTTGGCAGCCTTAACCAGGCGGCGCGGGATACGGACGGTCTGGCCGTCGATGGTGACGTCCTGGAGGGCTACATTGTCAGCCTTCCACTGGGAACGGCGTGCGTGGGTGTTCGCACGGGACTTCTTAAACTTAGGAGTTGCCATTTTCTACTCTCCTCCTTACGCGTTCTTCTTCTTGCGGCGTGCCATGCCACCGAAGCGCTGGTTGAAGCGCTCGACGCGGCCGGCGGTATCCATAACGCGCTGTGCACCAGTCCAGAACGGGTGGGACTCAGCGGTAACGTCAACGACGATCAGTGGGTACTCGTTGCCGTCTTCCCACTCAACGGTGCGGTCGGAGGAAGCGGTGGACTTGGTCAAAAAGGAGTGACCGGTACCAGCATCACGGAAGACTACCGGGTGGTAATCTGGGTGAATATCTTTCTTCATATATATTCCCTCAGGGTTGGACTACGGGTCGGTTCCACACCCTTAGCGTGGATCGTGCCCGAGTTGGGACGTACAAATTTCACTCTGTTAACCGCGCGCCGCGCGGCACGGGTCAACAACCTGAATTATCCTACAGTCAACTAACCCATATGCGAAATCCCCAACCAGCGGCAACCACTCATTTCACTCCCGTTTCTTGCACCACGCTTAACGGTGCCCCACAGGCAAACACCACCCCAGCACGGCAAACGGCCCACCTGTCACAGCAAGATAGCGATTAGGTAATTCGCGTCCGAGGCTGTAAGATTTTCCCTTGCTGTTGTCAAAATATACGTTTTACGCCCCGTCTACTGGTGTTTGACGATGGCGCCGCACCCGCTCACACCTCACTTTTGAGCACTGCCACCCTCACACGGCAGTCGGCGCTTCATTGTCTATAGCCATGATGTGGGCGGCTAGGAGAAAGAAGACCCATGTCGGCTATTTGCCAGGTAACGGGCCGCAAGCCGGAATTCGGCAAGCAGGTCTCGCACTCGCACCGCCGCACTTCGCGCCGTTGGAACCCCAACGTGCAGCGTCGTCGCTACTACCTGCCCTCTGAGGGCCGTACCATCACCCTGAATGTTTCCACGAAGGGCATGAAGATCATCGACCGCGATGGCATCGAGTCCGTTGTGGCTAAGATTCGCGCACGTGGGGAGAAGATTTAAGTATGGCACGTAACGATATCCGCCCAATCATCAAGCTTAAGTCCACTGCGGGCACCGGTTACACCTACGTGACCCGTAAGAACAAGCGCAACAACCCGGATCGCATCACCTTGAAGAAGTTCGATCCGATTGCCCGCAAGCACGTCGAATTCCGCGAGGAGCGATAATCAATGGCTAAGAAGTCCAAGATCGCTAAGAACGAGCAGCGCAAGGAAATCGTCGCCCGCTACGCGGAGCGTCGCGCTGAGCTCAAGAAGATCATCAAGAACCCGAACACCCCGGATGAGGAGCGCCTGGAGGCTCAGTTCGAGCTGAACCGCCAGCCTCGTGACGCTTCCCCAGCCCGCGTACGTAACCGTGACGCTGCCGATGGCCGCCCACGCGGTTACCTCCGCAAGTTCGGCCTGTCCCGTGTCCGTATGCGCGGCATGGCTCACCGTGGTGAGCTGCCGGGCGTTCGTAAGTCCAGCTGGTAAAGGGGTAATTGCACAATGGCTAATAAGCGCAATAACCAAAAGAAGTTCCGTATGGAGCAGAGCCGTCGCCCAAAGAAGAACCCTTTGAAGGCCGAGGGCATCGAGAAGGTGGACTACAAGGACACCAAGACTCTGCGTCTGTTCATCTCGGATCGTCACAAGATCCGTTCCCGTCGCGTCACCGGTCTGACCCCGCAGCAGCAGCGTCAGGTTGCTACCGCCGTCAAGAACGCACGCGAAATGGCTCTCCTGCCGTTCACCACCCGCTAAACAGTAGCTGGGTATCAACAGCGCACTTTTGCCGCTGGCAAGTGTGACACGGTAAAAGAACCATAAGCTTTCGCCGCCTCCCTCCTCGAGGGCAGGCGGCGAAAGTCGTTTTATCCCTCCCATCCCTTCCCTGCGGCCTACATGCCCGGCTTACCAGGCTGAGGTGTTAGATTGAAAACATTCGTGTACCCCGCAGCCGGCGGGGTACACTGGCCCCGCACTAGTGAAAGGCAGTGAGCAATGGCCCTGCACAAATCCCTACTCGATCTCTCCGAGCTCGCCCCGCACTGCCAGTCTCGCGCTACGGCCCGCGGACTGCTCGCAGAGGCCCAAGATATCTTGCGCAACGCGGTCGCCCACCAGGACAATGAGATTGAATTGGCCCACTGGTATTCCCGGCTGATTACGGATATTGTTCGCTCCCCGGGGGTCAACTCCCCGGTCCGTCTTAGCGGCGCTGCCGCCCGTGGCGACCAGTTGCCCTCCATGCCCGTGGTGTGGATGGGTGAAGATGCCGATCTGCAAGAGGTCTTCGCTGATGTCGGTCTCCAGGCTCACGTAGCCGCCGATTCCATCGCCGCGCGAGTCGACGCCGGCCTGCCCCTTGGAAACGGCGGAGAACAAGCGCTACTGGAAGAAGCCTTGGGCCAGCGCCCTCCTGCCCTAAAGATGGTCGATGGCCTGCCGGACCGCGATACAGCGGTGGATATTAAAGTCACACTGCTCTCCCCCATCGCGGCAATCGCACGCTGGGCGGCGCCGGGGCCGCGCCCCACGGTGGATCGCTTAGCGATCGGCGTGGAACGCGATCTGCTTAGCGCCGCTGATGCAGAGGCTTTGGACCTAGCGTGGCGCACTGGCTATGCGTTAGAGTTGCGCCGTTGGTACGAGGGCGTTAGTGATCACTCGGCAACATTGCGCGATCTCCCGCCGTTGGACCGCACTGCTTATGGCTCCGCGTGCCGCATTGTCTCGGCGGCGTTTGAGTCTATTGCCCGTCGGACGAAAGAATATAAATAGTCTCTACGGTGCGGATTCGGAAGCAGTACCTAGTCGGGCATAAGATTGTACAGTTGATTATTAGAAGTGATTTCTCTTTTGCGAAAGGAGGCGTCCCACCGCATGGCAGGCAATGTCGGTAGGCCGCGTAAACACAGCCCGCGGCGCAGGGGCAATAGCGCCCGAGAGGAGATCCTGGACGCCTCCTCCGAGCTTTTCACTACTCAGGGTTTTGCTACCACGTCCACGCACCAGATCGCAGACGCGGTGGGCATCCGTCAGGCGTCGCTGTACTACCACTTCCCGTCCAAGACGGAGATTTTCCTGACGCTGCTCAATTCCACCATCGAGCCCTCCTTGGAATTGGCCGATGAGTTGGCGGGTACCGACGCGGCCCCAGCACAGCGCCTGTGGTCTTTGGTCGCCGCGGAATCGCGTCTGCTGCTCACCAGTGGCTGGAACGTGGGCCGCCTGTATCAGCTGCCGGTGGCCAATTCCTCGGAGTTCTCCGAGTATCACGAGTCGCGCGACCGCCTGCAGAATCATTTCCGCTCCACTGCCGCCGCCATTGTGGGCGAGGATGACCCCCGCGTGGAGCTACCCTTCCACATCGCGCTGTCCGTTATTGAAATGCGCCCCAATAACGGCACCCCTCCGTTCGACGCTTCCCAGTCGGTTCCGGAGACTGCCGCCATGCTTGCCGACGCCGCCTTGGCCGTCCTCGGCGCCTCCGTCCCCGACAATGCCGAGGAAACTACCCTCGAGCTGCTGAAGAATCGCAACGACTCCATCTCTGCGGCCGCCGCCGCTGCGGCCGACCGCAAGAAGAAGTCGCGCTAGCCCCTCGTTTTCCGAGTTAGCGCTGCCACGACTCCGTGAACTCGCCCGTGGCGGCCAATCCACCGCCCTCGCGCACGCTCACTGCGCTCGGGGTCACCACGATGATCGACGGATCCGCATTGACGTAGTAGTTGTTGCCGTCTTGGGTAACGTCGCTCGTCTGGAACTGGCCATCAAACATCGACGAGCGATAGATCTTGTCGCCACCTCCGGTCTCGCAAATGATAACCCTGCCGTCGGGACCAGCCCCAGCGAACAAGGCACGCTCAAAGCGCTGACAGTTGGCGTAGCCACCATCGAGCCATCCGTACTCATTGAAGTCAGAAATGTAGTTTCCTACACCAGTCTTCTGACCCCCACCGGTGGACGACGGGGCCTCCTGCTTTTCCGTCTGCGTGACCGTGACCACCGGAGGCTCCTCCGGGGCTTCCTCTTGCTTGGTTACAGTCTCTTGCGCGGCCGTGGTTTCCTCGGCGTTTTCCTCTTCCTTGTCGGAGTTATTGACCGTGGTCATTCCGCTGCCCTTCCCTTTGAAGCTCGGGGCAGCGTCGTCCGTGGAGTCACTGCAACCGCTCAGCGCGAGGCTGGCGGCCACGAGCGGGACGAAGCCTGCGGCAATGAGCGAGCGGAGGCTTAAGCGAGAAGTCATGAGTTTTCCTTTCTACTGACAGGCTTAGCAGGCAGGGCTGGACCACTGGGTATCGGCCTGCGCTAGGGCTTCGGCCATGGAGGTAAGCACCGTTTGGGTTGAGGCGTACTGGCCATCAGGGGATGAGGCAATCAGTGCCACGGCGACGTCGTGCCCGCCCAGTTGCACGATGCCCATCTGCCGCACATCGTAGGAACCGGCCGGGCTCGGTCCCCAGCCGCCTTTCATCAAGGCGCCCGGCAGGGTGCGCAGGCCGTAGCCTTGGGCGGGATCGGCGACACCCATGGCGTCGATAATCGGCTGCGCTCCTTCAACGCAGCGCAACCCGGCCATAAACTTTGCTTGGTTGCCCACGCTCCACATGGTTTGGCCAAAGGCCGTAAATTCCGGGCGGGTGACCTGGGATTGGACTTGGGTGGCGGTATCTCCCGCCTCCGCGATGACGCTTTGTGCGGCCTGCGCGGCGGCGGTGCCCTCCCCTAGCCCCGCCCACGCGGCTTTGGCGGCCTCGTTATCGGAGTAGGTAATCGCGGAAGACACCAACTGGTTATCGGCAGCACCCGTGCGATTCGCCGCGATGAGCACCGGCACCTTGGAGGTTGACCACGCGGCTTCGGGAGCGGTGCGCCCCGCTTCAATGGTGGTGGTGCCATCGGAGACCGCGATGCCCACATCGCCGTGTTCGGCCACGATGCGGTCAAGCACGGCTTGGACGTCACCAGAAGGGGCCGCGGCCGATGACTCCGAGGAAGAGGCAGGCGCAGTCGAGGCAGCTGGTGCCGCGGATGAGGCCGCGGGCGCTGCGGTCGTGGTCTCTTTTCCGTAGAGGGGATCCGCCGTGCCACGGGCCTCGGTATTGACAAAGGTAGGGGAATTATTCGCCGCGTCCTCGTCGCCGCAAGCGCTGAGGGTGAGCGCGCAGGCGATAAGGGCAGCTGCCGGGCCCCAGGCCCGGCGGATAGGGAATGTCATGGCGTCTAGCTTAGGCTAGTGCGCGAAGTGGCGGGTACCGGTCAGGTACAAAGTAACGCCGGCTTCCTTCGCTGCCGCGATGACTTCTTCGTCGCGGATGGAGCCGCCGGGCTGAACAACGGCCTTAACGCCGGCGTCGAGAAGCACCTGCAAACCATCGGCAAACGGGAAAAAGGCGTCGGAAGCGGCGAAGGAGCCCTCGGTGCGGTTGGCACCATCGGCCAAGGTGTTAGCGCGCTCGACAGCCAGCTTGGCGGAGTCAACGCGGTTGACCTGGCCCATGCCTACGCCCACGGTGGCATTGTCCTTGGCCAGCAAGATGGCATTGGACTTCACCGCGCGCACGGCGCGCCATGCGAATTCGAGCTCAGCCAAGTCGGACTCGTTGAGGGCCTCGCCCGCAGCCAGGGTCCAGTTGGCCGGGTTATCGCCTTCGGCCTGGTAGGTGTCTGGCTCTTGGGTGAGCACGCCGCCGGAGATGTACTTGCGCTCCTCGTGCTGGTCTTCGTGCTCTGCCTGCAGCACGCGCAGGTTCTTCTTGGCCTTGAGCACCTCGATGGCGCCGTCCTCATAGGAAGGAGCGACGATGACCTCGGTAAAGATCTCCTTGACCTGCTCGGCCATCTCTACGGTGACCTCACGGTTGACGGCAATCACGCCACCGAAGGCGGACATTGGGTCGCACGCGTGCGCCGCACGGTGGGCGGCGGCGATGGACTCCTCGGACACGGCAATGCCGCATGGGTTGGTGTGCTTGATAATCGCAACACAGGGACGCTCGTGGTCCCAGGCGGCGCGCCATGCGGCATCCGCATCCTGGTAGTTGTTGTAGCTCATCTCCTTGCCATTGAACTGGGTGGCATTGGCAAGGCCCTTGGAACCGATGCGGGTGACAGTCGCCGCCTGGTGAGAGTTCTCTCCGTAGCGCAGCGGGGTGGTTTGGCCCTCCTCGCTGAGCTGATCCACGAACCACGCGGAGACGGCCGCATCATAATCCGCGGTGTGCAGGAAGGCGTCGCGCGCCAAGCCGCGGCGCTGCTCCAGGGTAAAGCCACCGTTGTTCACGGCCTCCACTGCCTCACCGTAGCGGGAAGGGTCTACCACAACGGCGACGGACGGGTGGTTCTTGGCGGCCGCACGCACCATGGATGGGCCGCCGATATCAATCTGTTCCACGCAGCCATCAAAGTCCGCGCCCGAGGCCACGGTCTCGCGGAAGGGATACAGGTTGACCACGACGAGCTGGAAAGGCTCTACCTCGAGCTCGGAGAGCTGGTTGAGGTGGTCGTCCTTGCGGGTATCGGCCAGGATTCCGGCGTGCACGCGCGGGTGCAGCGTCTTGACGCGGCCTTCCAAGCACTCCGGGAAGCCGGTGAGCTTTTCTACCGGGGTGACCTCGATGCCTAGGTCCGCGATCTTCTTCGCGGTGGAGCCGGTGGAGACGATTTCCACGCCTGCCTTATCGAGGGCGCGGGCTAGATCCTCCAGCCCGGTCTTGTCGTACACGCTGATAAGGGCGCGCTTTACCTGCTTGCGGTCTTCGCTCATGAGGAGGATTAAGCCTTTCGAAAAGTCTTAGTCTGCGAGTTGAATAGTTAGTTTCTCGTCGTGGACGTTAGCTGCACGCAGCACCTCCACGATGAGATCGCGCTCTACTTGTTTAATGCGCTCGTGGAGGGTGGACTCGTCATCGTCCGCATTGATGGCAACGGGGCGCTGCGCGATGATGGAGCCGGTATCCACGCCCGCGTCCACAAAGTGGACGGTAGAGCCAGTGATCTTCACGCCGTAATCTAGGGCGTCGCGCACCGCGTGCGCTCCCTTGAAGGCAGGCAGTAGCGCCGGGTGGGTATTAATGGTGCGGCCCTCGAAGCGGTCCAGGAATTCCTGGCCCAGGATCTTCATAAAGCCCGCAGAAACAACAACGTCTGGCTGCGCAGCATCTACTGCGTCAACCAGACGTTGATTCCATTCGGCGCGATCCGCACCCAGCGCCACGACCTCGGTATCAATCCCGTGGTCCTGTGCGCGCGAAATACCGTGGCATTCCTTATCCGCCACCACCTTCACTACCTGGTAGTGCCCGGCTTGGGCATCCATGATGGCTTGCAGTAGGGAACCCGTTCCAGAAACGAGCACCACCACTCGGAGGCGTTCAGGGTCAGCGGTATAGCGCGGAGGCATCGGTGAAGTCACGCGCTATAGCCTAGCCCCTCTCCCCCTCCTCGGGGGAATCTTCGCCCGCAGAGTCCTGCTCACTCTCCCCCATTTGGTCCTTGAACTGTTGGCTCAGCGGCTTGGCGACGCCCCTTTCATTGCCCTCCTCAGCCTCATCCTGCTGCTCTGCTGTTTCTTCGGCTGGAGTGTCCTCTTCTTTCTGCTCTTCTTCCGGTTCCTCTGCGGCCTCGCCAGGTGCGGAATCCTGGGGCTCGTCCTCGACTACCTCGGCATCAACGATTTCCGGATCGGTGATGGGCTCGCGCTCCGGTTCGGCGGGGGCGTCGTCAGTTTCGGCGGTGTCTGCATCGGTCACCTCGGTAGTGGTGGCATCAGCAGCGGGCTCATCGGCATACTCATCGGCGGTGTCCACACCAGGTACTGTGCGGGCCGCGCGCCAGGCCACGAAGGCGAAGCCTGCGGCAACGGCACAACCAACGACAGCCATCCACAGGGCGGTAAGGCCTGCGGCAGTCCACAGCTGCGGGCCGGTCGCGCCGTAGTAGCCAAGGTCACCGCTGACAAGGTAGCAGGCAACCAGCATGAGTACTGCGGAGGCCACCGTAGCTACGAGGACGTCTTGAAAGCTCGGATGTTTCTTGTACAAAGAGTAGATTGCAGCGCCGAGGGGGACGATCAATAGCACCACAGCCCAGCTGGGCGCGGAGGCAGGAATGCCGCCGGTAATGGGCAGCGGTGGCAGCGGCACGAGGTGGGCGCTAAAGAGGCTTACCGAGCCTTCGCCTACGGAGAACTCCGAGCCCACCAATACCGCCGCGGTGCTCACGATGGCATTGGGAATGTAGAGCACGCTCAGCAGCACGAGTCCGGCAATGCCTAAGCCGGAGATCGTAGGATAGTCATTCATCATTTCGCCCTGGCGGGAGACATTGACAAGGAATACCACCGCAAAGACTGCGGCTGCGCCAATGGCCAGGTAGGCGAGATAGCGAAGGGCGATCTGGGTGGCGTCGACAAGCGGGCGCGGTACCCCATAACGCTTGGCCAACGCCCGCCACAAGCGCCACCCCATACCGGACGCCATGGCGGCCAGATGCAGAACAATAACGCGCAGCAACGCCTGCGCCAGATTAGGCGGGGAGACGTCATAGACCTTGCCCGCATCCCACAGCATCAGCCACGCGATGATGGTAAATACCACCGGCACACCAAGCACGCAGGCCAAAAGAGTAAGCAGGTCCTTGACGCTGACCTTGTGTTTTACCGCGCTGCGCACACGAACCGCCACCACCGCGGCGAGAATAAGCGCTGGCAAGGCCGGCAGGAAGGAAATATGCACATCAGCCGCAGAGACCGGGGCGAGGTTAAAGACCATCCAGGCCTCCGCCACGATGGTGTACCACCACGCCATGGGAGAGCCGGTGAGCATGAGACCGCCAAGCGCGATGGCCATAATGATAAGGACAATAACCACGTTGGACACTGCCGCCGTAATGAGCATGCGGCGAATGCGCCCGGCTTTGGTCAACGGCGCGGGCGTACGGCGCGCCTTGGCCTTGGAGCCGGCCTTGCGAGCGACGCGCTGCGCCGATCCAGAGGACTGGCGTGACCCACTGGGATGAGGCGCGCGTGGGGTGCGCTCCGCGCGCACCGTACGGCCCCGCGCCTGGCTACGCGGGCGGGGCGTTGACCGAGATTGGGGGCTGGTGTTTTTGTTCATCGGCGTCCACTTTGCCACCTTCCGGAAGTGAAATCGGGGTGGCGCGACGAGGCACTCGCAAAATCACCGGCGGCAACCCCTGTACCTGGGCTATACAAATATATAAGGAGTATAAAATCTACCCTGGTTTCACACCCTTAACTCTGGCTGTAATACTATGAAGGAAAAGGCCGCTAGTTTTGCGTGACGCACGCGGAGCTCGCGTGGGATCTTTATCGCACTAACATTATTCTGAGTGCCATATGTTGCCTGCTCGTGGACAATTTCCCCGAGAGGGGCCTGAAAGTTTCTTAATTTGGGTTGCTGTTATCTTTTCGAGACGCTACTGTTACATCTCGTTGGTAACAAGAAGGTCACAATCTCGTAACTAACTCGGTGGGGATGTAACACCCGTTCTGCGCAGATTGTGAAAATGACGAAAGAAGACCTAATGCGAAGCAAAGTTCAGCGTGGCGCCGGCCGCCATCGCAAGATTGTCACCTCGCAGACCGCGAAGGGCCGCATTGCCGTAATGACGGTTGCGGCAGGTGCAGTTTCCACGGCCGGCGTTGGTGGCGCAGCCGCCGCAAACATTCAGTCCGATGACGCGGCCACCACCAAGACGCAGTCCGTTGACTTCGAGCTCGCCTCTGACTCCACCCAAGTTGAGGATGCTGCTGCGGCTCCGGTTGATACCACCCCACAGATCCTCAACGTGGCTGAGGCTAAGCCAGTTACTGATCTGACCGATCAACTCAACAAGGCCATTCAGGCCTCTGAAGAGCGCGCCGCTGCCGACGAGGCTGCTCGCGCTCCGTCCGTAGCTCGCCCTGCCGAAGGCGCATTCACATCCCCATTCGCTATGCGCTGGGGCACCTTCCACAAGGGCGTCGACATCGCCAACTCTCCCGGCACCCCAATCCTTGCCGTCATGGATGGTACGGTCATCGACTCCGGTCCAGCTTCCGGCTTTGGCCAGTGGATCCGCATCATGCACGACGACGGCACCATGACCGTTTATGGTCACATGCAAACTCTTGACGTGGCCGTTGGCGAGCGCGTTCACGCCGGCCAGAAGATCGCCGGCATGGGCTCGATGGGCTTTTCCACCGGCTCCCACCTCCACTTCGAAGTTCACCCGAACGGTGGCGAGGCAATCGATCCGCAGCCTTGGCTGGCTGAGCGAGGCATCGACCTCTAAAGCCCCACCCCAACACCTTCTTGTTAAGCGCTGCAGAGAACTTCTCTGCAGCGCTTTGTCATGCCCACAGATACTCTCCCCTCACCTAGTACACTCGCCCGGAAGATGGGATTACATCAACTGCGCCCCAAACCGCCCCAAGGGCGCACTACACCGCCCTTGGCGCCGCCTGAGGGCTCCGCTGCCATTAGTGAACACAGCACCAGCTAGACCCTCGCCACGGCCCCACAAGAGAGCCAGAAGCACATTCAGACAAGTCCAGTGCGCAGACTTGTCGCAGGTGAGTGGATATTTTTAACGTTCAGCCACCGACACCGCATGAGACTGCGGACCCAAGCCATGGACGCCACCCCCAAGGTTCACCCCCAGACCCTAAACCAGTACTTTACAGACGCCACTCGAGCCACATTCGCAACATGCGTAACAAGCTGGCATGTTCGAATAATTTCGAATCATTTCCGTCTCTACCAGCGTTTTTTAAGATTGCGCGGGCTGTTCGGGCGGGCTAACTTTTAACTCGTTGCCACGAGCGATTTCGAACGCAAGCATTTCAGCTTTCGGCGTGTCGCGGTTGGCAGTTGCAAGACGCCTCCCTCTCTAGGGCACAAGCGTCCCGAGACCATGCACAGCCATGAAAAGGACTTTAACTATGAAGCGCATGAACCGCGCACGCAAGAACGTGGCGCTGAGCATCGTTACGCTTGGCACCGTACTTGCTACCGGCACCACCGCTTTTGCTGCAGAGCCAGTGGCTAGCGTGGACGTATCAGACGGCTCTTCCGAGCCCACCGCTACCAATGTAGATAACGCCGGAGTGGTCGACGCCCTCGTTGGCCTCGCCACCACCTCGGTTGGCCTGCTCAACGGCGAGGCTACCCCGCAGGTAGATGGAAACGAATCCGGCGGCGTCAATATCGTCCTAGACCCGGGCACTGTACCGGGCCTGAAGGAAGCTTTCGCACCGCAGGGGAATCACTCCGGACTCACCACGAAGCGCGGCAAGGACTCCGCGGGCAATACCGTGGTCTTTCCTACCTCCGGCACGCTTACTTCTGGCTTCGGCCAGCGCTGGGGCACGATGCACAACGGCATCGACGTAGCTAACCCGGTGGGCACCCCGATTCTGGCGGTCATGGACGGCACCGTCATCAACTCCGGCCCGGCACAGGGCTTTGGCAATTGGATCCGCATCCAGCACGATGACGGCACCATCTCCGTCTACGGTCACATGTCGGCAGACCAGCTCAAGGTAAATGTGGGCGAGCGCGTGACCGCGGGTCAGGAAATCGCCGGCATTGGCAACGAGGGCCACTCCACTGGCCCGCACCTCCACTTTGAGATTCACCCAGGTGGAGGAGCACCCGTTGACCCAGTCTCCTGGTTCAACGAGCGCGGCATTACGGTCTAGAGCTTTTCCATCGGCACCCCGCCGATGAGCATCAGCCGGACCTTACCGGAAGAACCAAAGTCCACGGTGACCGTGGCACGCTTACCGGAGCCGGACGTCTCAATGACAGTTCCGAGCCCGTACTTAGCGTGATTGACGCGGTCACCCACGGCAAGGTTGAGGTTATTGTTCTTAGGCATTGAGGTCGCCGCTGGCTTGCTAGTGCGTCGCGATGGGGAAGACGCAGCGCGCTGGCCACCGCGGGACCCTCCTCTGCCCCACCCAGACCAGTCGCGGCCGTAGGAACGACCATATTGGTAATCGTCCTCGCCCCACGCGCCGGTCAGGGAACTATCGGAGTCTTCGCGCCGCCAGTTGATGAGGTCTTCTGGGACCTCGCCGAGGAAGCGGCTGGCGGGATTAGTCACCGGATTGCCCCACGCCGAGCGCAAAATGGCGCGGGTAAGATACAACTGCTCGCGAGCGCGGGTAATGCCCACATAGGCGAGGCGGCGCTCCTCGCTTAGTTCCTTCGGGTCACCCAGTGAGCGCATATGCGGGAATTGGCCATCCTCCCAGCCGGTCAAAAAGACTACGGGGAACTCAAGGCCCTTGGCGGTGTGCAGAGTCATCATGGTGACCACACCGGTCTCGGAATCTGGGATCTGGTCAGCATCGGCCACCAGCGACACCTTTTCCAAGAATGCCTGCAGCGAACCGGGCGCGGCTTCGCCCTCCTCTACTAGCTCGGAGGGGTCCACTGCATCCGCACCGGATGCAGCAAGCTGGTTGGCCGCCTCCGAGGTGAATTCGCGCGCCACCGATACCAACTCGTTGAGGTTATCTAGACGCGCTCCGTCCTGCGGATCATTCGAATTTTCCAATTCCGCCTTGTATCCCGTGGCATCCAAAATGGCGGAAAGCAGCTCGCCCAAATCCGGTTGGCCGGTAACCTCATCGCGCATAGACGGGATCTGATTGCGGATACCCTCCATCATGTCGTTGAATTTGGTGACTGCGTTAATAGCCCGAGTACCAAGGCCAGGGACGTCGCCCCGGGGGACATCGGCAAGCGCCTTGCCAAAGCTAATGCCGTGGTTTTCCGCATGGAGGGCAATATGCCCCTGCGCCTTGTCACCAATGGCACGCTTGGGCACGTTGATAATGCGGCGCAGGCTTACCGTATCGTCCGGGTTATCCAAGATTCGCAGGTAGGCCACCATATCGCGGATTTCGCGCCGTTCATAAAAGCGCGTGCCACCCACCACCTTGTACGGAATTCCGGAGCGAATGAAGATATCTTCCAGCGCACGGGAGGCGTTATTGGTGCGGTACATGACCGCGATATCGGAATAGCTGCGGCCCTTATCCGCCAAGGAATCGATTTCAGAGGCGATGAACCGCGCCTCATCATGCTCATTATCGGCAACATAGCCTACGATCTGCTCGCCCTCACCGTGGGCGGTCCACAGGTTCTTCTCGCGGCGGTTCTCATTTTTTGCAATAACGGCATTGGCCGCGTTGAGAATGGTCTGTGTGGAGCGATAGTTCTGCTCCAGCAAGATGGTGTGCGCCTGCGGGTAGTCGCGCTCGAATTCCTGAATATTGCGGATGGTGGCCCCGCGGAAGGCATAAATGGACTGATCGGAATCGCCCACTACGCACAGCTCCGGCGCATCCGGACCGAGCTCTCCCCTACCCACGAGCGCAGCAACTAGGGCATATTGGGCGTGGTTGGTGTCCTGGTACTCGTCAATAAGCACGTGCTTAAAGCGCCGGCGATAGAAATCCACCACCTGCTGGTGCTGGGTGAAAATCCGCACCACCTCACCGATGAGATCATCAAAGTCCACGGCATTGGCCGCGCGCAGGCGGCGCTGGTATTCGGCATAGACCTGGGCCACGGTGGTCTCAAATGGGTTCTTGGTCTGCTGCGCCTTCTCCAGCGCGGATTCGGGACCGATGAGCTCATTTTTGTGATTGGAAATCTGATTGGCCAGCACACGCGGGGTGTACTTCTTCAGATCCAGCTGCAAGTCCTTGGCAATCATGGACAATAGCCGGCGGGCATCATCGCCATCATAAATGGTGAAGTTGGTATTAAGACCCGGCACCAGCTGGGCGTTTTGGCGTAGGATGCGCACGCAGATGGAGTGGAAGGTAGATACCCACATGCGCTCGGCCACGGGGCCTACCAGCCCGCCCACGCGCTCCTTCATTTCCGCGGCGGCCTTATTAGTAAAGGTAATGGCGAGGATCTCCCACGGGTTTACCCCGCGATGGCGCATGAGATAGGCAATGCGGCGGGTAAGCACGGCGGTCTTGCCGGAACCGGCGCCGGCCACGATGAGCAGCGGGCTGCCCGAGTGGGTAACGGCCTCTAGTTGCTGTGGATTGAGGCTCTCGGTCAAGGCATCGGGGGATTCGGATTCCGAGCTCGCTGTGCGCGGTGCGCCGAAGCCGCCAAAGGGGCTTGGCGTGGGTGCGCCGCCGGTGGACGGGGAAGGGCTAAAAGGAGAGTTTTCGTTCATAATGCCTTCCAACCTACTAGCCCCACCGGACACGCCCCGTTTCCGCCGTGCGAGCTGCTATTTCCTTTTGCGCGGGCGGGTGGCACAATATGGTCTTATGACCGCAGAAGAAAACAAAGACATCGTCGATAACGGCTTGGACATCCGCACCCCTTCGGGAACGGATGATCCCCTTTCTGATGCGGAGATCCAACAGTATCGCGAAGAAATCAACCGCATGGACCGCATCATCTTGGATGCTGCCAAACGCCGCACGGAAGTCTCCCAGGCCATTGGCCGCACCCGCATGAACTCCGGCGGTACCCGCCTGGTCCACACCCGCGAGATCGCCATTTTGAATCAGTTCCGCGATGAACTTGGGGAAGAAGGCCCCACCATCGCCTCGGCGCTACTGCGGATGGGCCGCGGCCGCCTGGGTTAGCCGAATTATTACGACCCAGCCGATACTATGCAGTACCCTGAATTAGCATGAATGCAGTTCTCGTCGCCGTCATAGTCATGCTCGTGCTCGCCCTCCTGCGCGTGCATGTGGTGGTAGCGCTCTTCCTAGGAGCCATCGTCGGCGGGCTCCTGTCCGGCATGGGGCTTGATGCCACCATGGTCGCCTTCCAAGACGGCCTGGGCGGCGGCGCCAAGATTGCCCTAAGCTATGCCCTCTTGGGCGCTTTCGCCATGGGCGTAGCCTCGGCCGGGCTGCCACAGGTCCTGGCCAATTTCCTCATCCGCAAGCTCGGCGGCAGCGGCGAAGCAGACCCTAAGACCGCCCTGGCCACCAAGTGGATCCTCATCCTCGGGCTCATCGCCATGTCCGTGATGAGCCAGAACCTCATCCCGGTCCACATCGCCTTCATTCCGCTCATCATCCCGCCGCTACTTACAGTGATGAATAAGCTGCGCTTGGACCGCCGGCTGATTACTACCTGCCTGACCTTCGGCCTTATCACCACCTACATGTTCATTCCGGTGGGCTTTGGCTCCATCTACTTAAATGACATCCTGCTTTTTAATATCCAGCAGGCAGGGCTTGATACCTCCGATATCAATATCATGCAGGTTATGGGTGTGCCGGCGCTCGGCATGCTCGCAGGCCTACTCATCGCCATCTTCTTTAGTTACCGCAAGCCGCGTGACTATAAGGACCTACCCATCGCGGCTGAGGAGCACCAAGAGGCCCCCTCTGCTTATAAGGTGTGGGTTTCCGTCGTGGCCATCATTGCCACCTTTGCGGTGCAGATTGTCATGCAGGCGCTCGACTTCGAATCCGATGGCCTCATGGTGGGTGCGCTTACCGGCCTGGGTATTTTGCTGCTTACCGGCGCTGTGGATTGGAAGCACGCGGACGACGTCTTTACCAATGGCATGAAGATGATGGCACTCATCGGATTCATCATGATCACCGCCCAGGGCTTTGCTTCGGTCATGACGGCCACCAACGAGGTCGGCCCACTGGTGGATGCCACCGCCAACCTCTTTGGCACCAATAAGGTCCTTTCCGCCGGCGCGATGCTGGTGGTGGGCCTGGTGGTCACCATGGGCATCGGCTCTTCCTTTTCCACCTTGCCCATCATCTCCGTTATCTATGTGCCGCTGTGCATGTCGTTGGGCTTTAGCCCCGCGGCCACCGTGGCGCTTATTGGCACTGCAGGCGCGCTTGGCGACGCCGGCTCTCCCGCCTCCGACTCCACCCTCGGCCCTACCGCGGGTCTCGGCGCGGACGGACAGCACGACCACATCCGCGACTCGGTCATCCCGACCTTCATCCACTTCAACATCCCGCTGCTTATCGCCGGTTGGGTAGGCGCACTCATCCTCTAAAAGGCCCCGACGCGGTGGCGTTTTCTGGACTACGGTGGGAGGGGTACATGTTGCCAATGCGCTAGTTGCCAGAAAGGCCTACCACCATGGATATCACCGCATCTGCCCAGTGGAGCGAGCTCGCGAAGGTATATGAGGAGAAGAAGGACCTCAACCTCCGCGAGCTTTTTGCCGCCGATGCAGACCGCGCCCGCAACTTCGCCTTCGACGCCGCCGGGCTGCACGTCGATCTGTCGAAGAACCTGATCGACGGGGACATCGTCAAGCAGCTGGTTGAGGTAGCCAAGGCCGCCGATCTTGAGGCCCGCCGCGATGCCATGTTCGCCGGCGAGCACATCAATAACACCGAGGATCGCGCCGTGCTGCATACCGCGCTGCGCATCCCGGCCGAAGATGACTTAAGCGTTGATGGCCAAGACGTTGCCGCCGATGTCCACGAGGTCTTGGGCCGCATGCGCGATTTTGCCACCGCGCTGCGCTCCGGCGCTTGGCTGGGGCACACCGGCCACACCATCAAAAAGGTGGTCAACATCGGCATCGGCGGCTCTGACCTTGGTCCGGCCATGGCGGCCAAGGCGCTGCGTTCCTACGAGGTCGCTGGCATCTCCGCCGAGTTCGTCTCCAACGTGGACCCGGCCGATATGGCCGCCACGCTCGATGGCCTCGATGCAGAATCCACCCTGTTTATCATCGCCTCCAAGACCTTTACCACCCAGGAGACGCTGACCAATGCGCACGCTGCGCGCCGCTGGCTCATCGAGCAATTCGATGGTGATGAATCCGCCGTGGCCAAGCACTTCGTCGCCGTATCCACCAATGCGGAGAAGGTAGCCGAGTTCGGCATCGATACCGAGAACATGTTCCCGTTCTGGAACTGGGTCGGCGGCCGCTACTCCGTAGATTGCGCCATTGGCCTCTCCCTCATGTGCACCATCGGCCCGATGGACTTCATGCGCTTCCTCGAGGGCTTCCACGCCATGGACGAGCACTTCCGCACCACCCCACTGGAAGAAAATGTCCCGGCGCTCATGGGCCTCCTCGGTGTCTGGTACACCAACTTCTTCGGGGCCCAAACCCACGCCGTGTTGCCCTACTCCCAGGACCTCGGCCGCTTCCCGGCCTACCTGCAGCAGCTGACCATGGAATCCAACGGCAAGTCCGTGCGCCGCGATGGCACCGCGGTTGCCGCCCCGTCCACCGGGGAAATCTACTGGGGCGAGCCGGGTACCAATGGCCAGCACGCCTTCTTCCAGCTCATGCACCAGGGCACGCGCCTCATCCCGGCGGACTTCATCGGGTTCGCCCGCCCGAAGCAGGACTTCCCCACCGCCGATGGCTCTGGTTCCATGCATGATCTGCTCATGGGCAACTTCTTTGCCCAGACCAAGGTGCTGGCCTTTGGCAAGACCGCAGAAGAAATCGCGGCCGAAGGCGTAGACGAGGCCATCGTGCCGCACAAGGTCATGCCGGGAAACCGCCCGACCACCACCATCCTGGCTGAGGAGCTGACCCCCGCCGTGCTCGGCGCGCTCATCGCCCTCTACGAGCACATCGTGTTCACCCAGGGCATTATCTGGGATATCAACTCCTTTGACCAGTGGGGCGTGGAGCTGGGCAAGCAGCAGGCTAATGACCTAGCTCCGGCCGTCTCCGGCGCTCAGGCCGCCGATTCCGGTGACCAGTCCACCGATGAGCTCATCGGTTGGTACCGCTCCAACCGCTAAAGGCCCACTTTTAGCCGCGTTATCCCCTCCCGCACACTAAGCGGGGTGGATAACGCGGCCGCTTTTTGGCCTCTTTCGGCCCCCGCAATGCAAAACAAGCACGTTCTGCCCAAAATCAAGGCGAAATTGGGCGAAACGTGCTTGTTTGTCAGCGGAATGCGGTTTAGAGCTTGACCATCGGCTCCCAGCCGAATGGGATGTGGTCAGAGTCCACAATCTTGCGGCCGAAGGGGAAGCAGGTCACCGGAATCATCTTCAGGTTGGCCAGCGCGGCCGGGATGCCCACGATGGTCACTACCTGTGCCGCGGCGGTGGTGACGTGGCCAATGGCCAGCCATAGGCCGGCGACCACGAACCAGACGATGTTGGAGAAGGTGGACATGGAGCCGCTGCCCTTTACCGGCTGCACCACCGAACGGCCAAATGGCCACAGGGCGAAATTAGCCATGCGGAACGAGGCCACGCCCGCTGGAATGGTGACGATAAAGATACAGGCGATAATGCCAAAGAGGAAGTAGGCCAAGGCTAGGAGGAACCCGCCGGTGATGAACCAAATGATATTGAGAAGGGTACGCATAGCCCCCACCTTAGCGGGCTACGCCGAGGGGTGAAACGGCTGGCAGTGCGGGCACCACCAGATGATGCGCTCGAGTTCGCCTTCGTCGCCGCCCAAGTCCACACCGCCGAGCGCGCCCTTGGTAATGAACGTGCCGCAGCGGCGGCAGCGCTTTCGATTGCGCCCGAAGACATAGGTGGTCTCCCCGGCGCGGCGCACACCGGTGGTCACGCGCACCGGGGAGGTTCGGTTGGCCCACATGATGCGCCGGGAAATATCGAGGATGCGGGCGGTATCGACCTCGGCCACCGGCGTGGCGGGATGCACGCCGGCCAAGAAACAGACCTCGGCGCGGTATTCATTGCCGATGCCTGCAACGACCTTCTGATCGAGCAGCGCCGCGCCGATGGCGCGCTGCGGCCAGGAGTTGAGCCGGCGCAGGGCCTCCTCGCGATCCCAGTCGGGGTCGAGGATATCCGGACCGAGGTGCGCGATGCGCTGGTGGTAGTGATCGGCGGGATAGATGTCCACGAAGCCTAACTGGTGGCCGACGACCTCGATATCGCGCGGGGAATTGGCCAGCTGCAGCACAATGCGGGCGGTGTGTCCGGGCTTGCGCCAGCGATCGCCTGCGTAGTGGATAGCCCAGGTGCCCTCCATCTTGAGGTGGGTGTGCACGATGGTCTGGTCGAATTGCATGAATAGGTGCTTGCCATAGGGCCAGACGAGCTCGCACACCATGCCGTCGAGGTGAACGGTGGCGTAGCGCGGCACGCGGACGGAACAGCCGGTGACCTCGCGGCCGGCCATAAACTGCAGTCGGTTGGATAGCTGCAGGACGGAATCGCCTTCGGGCATAACACCTCCTAGGTGGCTTTAGCGGCGGTACCCGCCGCGCGGGCGGAAACCACCATTATTGCGCGAAGCGGGCGGTGGATCATCAAAGCTGAGCTCTTCGATGGCCTCGCTGGCACGGCGCCCAGCGCGTGGGGTGCGCGGAGCGGCTGCGCGAGCAGAGATGCGCACGCCCTTCGGCGTAATCCCTGCGCCGGCGTCGCGCAGGTGGGCCACCGCGTCGGTCTTATGGATGGGATTGCCATTGCACTTTTCGACGACCAATGGGGACAACACTCCCCTCGCCACCATGTCCGTGAGCGCGGAAACCAAGTGGGGATATACCTCGGCGGGGTCGATGCCATCGGGCAGCGATTCGATAAAGGTGGTGAGGGTTTTGCCGCCGCGGGTCAGGTGGGCGATGGGCAGGCCGTCGATAAGCACCACCAGCGCGCCGGCCGCACGGGTGGGTCCGCCGGTGGCTTTGCCGTCGGCGTCGTCGCGCTGCGGCCAGGGCAGGGCCGCACCGTAAGGATTGGCCGGGTCGCAGGCGGCGAGGACAAAAGTCTCGGGTTCGGTGGTGCCAGACGGCCAACCGGTGACGTCCGGGGAATCGGCTAGGCCGCGCAGGCGGTCGATAATGGCGGGCGTGGAAAATTGCGCGGCGCCGAGCCTATCGATGACGTAGCCGCGCATGGCCTTGCCGGATTCCTCAAAACCGGAGAGCACCTTATAGGCCAGCGCGAAACCGCCGAGCACATCCTCGGCCACGACAGAGCCGCGGGTGAGCACGCCGTAGCGGTCGAGCCAGGCCTCGCCGTGCGCGACGGACCGGGAGGTGGCATCGGTAGAGGCTGGTACCGCGAGCGACCACCGGCCCATAACATCGGGCGGGGTCCCCGCGCCCGCGGCATTCTGCGCCTGTGCGAAGGAGGTGCGCCCCATGCGCAGGCGAGAGCGGGTGGGCCGCCGCTTCGAGCGATGCGCGGTGCGGCCCGAGCGCGAGCCGCCGGAAGACAGTCGGGTGCGAATAGGCGCGAAAGAATCGGGGCTTACCAGGCCCATCTCCACTAACCCCCAGAGGGCCTCGCGGGTCTCCTCGGTGGTACCGGGGGCCTCGGCGGCGATATCGGCAAAGAGGAAGCCACCGCCGCGGCCCAGGACGTCGAGGATGGAGCGCTGCACCATGCTGACGCCCTCGGCATCCGTTTCCGGGGCGAGCTGGGCGGCGTAGTCCGAAGGCAAAAGCATGATCCAAGGATCGGATGCGCCGGCCTTGCCAGCACCCACAATGAGCACCTCGCCATTGGAGGTGAGCTCATCGAGCATGGTGGGTGAATAATCTCCCACCCGGGCGGGCAGGATGAGCGATTCCCACGCAGAGGCGGGCAGGCGCACCCCGGCGAGCTGCTCGATGACGGAAAAGACGCCATCGGCACCGCGCAGGGCCGGGCGCTTTCCGGCCGGTGCGATGCTATGCCACTCCGGCAAGAAACGGGCGAAGGTAGCGCCCGAGACCGGCTCGGTAGCAGCCCTAGCTGCAGCGAGCGAGCGCGAGCGAATGGTCTTCAGCACCGCGGCGGCGCAGTACTCCTGTTCCTCCACTCCCTGGCGGTAGCGGCCTTCTACTACCCCATCGAGCGCGCCGAGGACGGTATGCGCGGCGGAAACAGATATGCCGAAGGCCTCGGTGAGATCGCGCAGCACAAACGGTCCGCGGGTGCGCGCCCACCGCGAGACCAGCTGCGGCAGGGCATCGGAAATGGTGGCCACTTGGGCGGGGATGCCGGGAGGAATGGGGATGCCGAGGGCGTCGCGAAGCAGGGGTGCATCCTGGGTCTGGGCTAGGTGCTCGCGGCCGCCAATGCGCACGCGCATAATCCGGGTGCCCAGCTGGTCCAGGGCGGATAGCGGGACGTCGGTGTGCTCGCCCAGCTCGTCCACGGGAATCGGACCGAGCACGCGCAGCACGTCCGCCACCTCTTCGGTGGTGCGGGCCCGGCGCGAGGGATCGGTGCGCTGGAGCTGGGCGTGGACCTCGTCAATGATCTCCGGATCGAGCAGCTCGCGCAGCTCTACCGTGCCCAGCAGCTTGGCCAAAAGCGCTGGGTCGAGGGCCAAGGCGGCCGCGCGCTTTTCCGCCAGCGGGGAATCGCCCTCGTACATAAACGCGCCTGTGTAGTTAAACAGCAGTGAGGAGGCAAAGGGCGAGGGTTGCTCGGTGGTGACCTCCGCGATGCGGATGCGGCGATGGCCCAGCTCCCGCATGACCTCCGTAAGCGCCGGCACATCGTAGACGTCTTGGACGCACTCGCGCACCGTCTCCAAGATGATGGGAAAGGACGGGTACTTGCGGGCGACGTCCAAAAGCTGCTCGGCGCGCTGGCGCTGCTGCCACAGCGGTGCGCGCTTGCCAGGGTTGCGCCTAGGCAAAAGCAGCGCGCGGGCCGCACACTCGCGGAAACGGGAGGCAAAGAGCGCAGAGTTGCCCACCTGCTCGGCCACGATATCGGCAATCTCATCGGCATCGAAGGCGAAGATGGCCCCATCGGGCTCGGATTCGGCCTCAGGTAAGCGCAGCACGATGCCATCGTCACCGGCCACGGCCTGCGGATCCATGCCGGTGCGCTCGCCCACCCGGGCACCTACCGCAAGCGCCCACGCGGAGTTGACCGGCCGGCCAAACGGGGTATGCAGCACCACGCGCCAGTCACCCAGCTCATCGCGGAAGCGCTCGAGCACTAGTGTCTTTTCATCCGGGATGACACCAGTGGCTTCATTTTGCTCCTGCAGGTAGGCCACGATATTGGAGCGCGCATTATCATCGGCATCCGCAATGACCTCCGGCGAGGAAAATACCTCGCGGCGGTACTCGCCCAACGCCTTGCCCAGCTCATAGGGACGGCCCGCGCCATCGCCATTCCAAAATGGCAGGCGGCCGGTATGCCCCGGCGCGGGCGTGACCAACACCTGGTCGCGCGTGATGTCCTCGATGCGCCAACTGGTAGCGCCCAAGGTGAACACATCTCCCACCCGGGACTCATAAACCATCTCCTCATCCAGCTCGCCCACCCGGCGCGGGGCACCACCGGAGCCCTCGCCCGGACCGGTGTAGAGGAATACGCCAAACATGCCCCTATCCGGAATCGTGCCGCCGCTGGTCACGGCTACCCGCTGGGCGCCAGGCCGCGCGGTCATCACTCCCGTCACGCGGTCATAGACCACGCGGGGCTTGAGCTCGGCAAAGTCCGTGGACGGATACACACCGCTTACCAAGTCCAGTACGGAGTCATAGACCTCGCGCGCCAGATCGCGGTAGGGCCAGGCTCGGCGAACCATCTCGTACCATTCATCAGCATCGAGCCCGTCCTCGCCGGCCGCGGCCACGGCCGCCACCGTCTGCTGCGCCAGCACGTCCAGCGGGTTGCGCGGGGTATGCATTTCTTCGATGAGGCCTGCGCGCATGCGCGATACCGTCAGCGTGGACTGCACCAGATCCGCGCGGTGCTTGGGATAAAAGGAGCCATGCGAGACCGCGCCCACAAAGTGGCCGGCGCGGCCCACACGCTGCAGGCCGGAGGCCACGGAGGGCGGAGATTCCACCTGCACCACCAGCTCCACAGCACCCATATCGATGCCCAGCTCCAGCGAGCTGGTGGCCACCACGGCCTTAAGCGTGCCCTCCTTCAGCATGGTCTCTGTCATCGCGCGCTCATCCTTAGACACCGAGCCGTGGTGGGCGCGGGCGATAACCGCTGGGGCCTTGCCGGCGACGTCGACCTGCTTCATCAGCTGGGCCGGGTCGCGCCGAGTCTCCGGCGAGAGCGATTCCGGATCGTGCTCGGCCGCATAGAGCTCATTGAGCCGGCTGGTCAGCCGCTCGGCGGTACGGCGGGAATTGACGAATACCAACGTGGAACGGTGCGCCATGATCTCCGCATAGAGGTCATCCTCTATATACGGCCAGATGGACTTGGCCGTGGGCAGCGCGGATTCATCCACGGAGGGCGCGCTAATCCCGATGGCATCATCCACTGTCATCTCCCCGATGGTGGAGCCTTGCTCCGGCGTTGGAAGATCGGACATATCCTCCACGGGCACGTGCACATCCAGCTGCCACTTCTTTTCCGCGTCCGGGGCCACGATCTCCACCGGCCGGTTGCCGCCCAAAAAATTCGATACCGCAGACAGCGGCCGCACGGTGGCGGAAAGCCCGATGCGTTGGAAGTCTCCGGCCACCTGCTGTAGGCGCTCTAAGGTCAGTGCTAGGTGCACGCCGCGCTTGGTGCCGGCCAGGGCATGGATCTCATCGATGATGACGGTATCCACCGTCTTCAAAATGCCTGCCGCCTTGGAGGTCAGCATCAAGTAGGCCGACTCCGGGGTGGTGATCAAGATATCCGGCGGCTTGCGCACCTGCCGTGCACGCTCGGCAGACGGCGTATCGCCCGAGCGCACGCCCACCGATATATCCGGCACGTCCAGCCCCAGGTTCTCCGCGGTGCGCGCAATGCCGGTCAGCGGGGCGCGCAGGTTATTTTCCACATCTACGCCCAGCGCCTTGAGCGGCGAGATATACAGCACCTTCACCCCGGCGGCGGATCCGGCAGTCCCTGAGCCCACCGGCAGCGCCAGCTGGCCCTCGCGCTCGACCAAATTATTCAGCGCCCACAAGAACGCGGCGAGCGTCTTACCGGAGCCGGTAGGGGCTACCACAAGGGCGTGCTCACCGCGGGAAATCTTCTCCCAGGCCTGCTCCTGCACGGCGGTGGGGGCGGCAAATACATCCCTAAACCACTGCGCTACTTGGGGCCGGAAGCGGTCGAGGATGTTTTCTGGCATGCCCACACTCTAGTCCGCGTTGTAATGTGGGCACCATGACCGTCGAGATTTCTGATTCCCGCCTGACCAATTCCCTCGCCCAGGGCTGCGGTGAGATCCTGAAAGGCGTGCGCAACGGGGGCCTGCTACGGGGCCTTTCGCTTGGCGACGCCGGCGATGAAGCCGCCCAAGAATGGATCGCCCGCGTCCTCGAGCAGCACCGTCCCCAGGACGGCATGCTCTCTGAGGAAGCCTCCGATGACCTGGCCCGTTTAAAGAAGGACCGCGTATGGATCGTGGATCCGCTCGACGGCACCAAAGAATTTGCCACCGGCCGCCAGGACTGGGCCGTGCACATTGCCCTGGTAGAAAACGGCATCCCTATCCACGCGGCGGTGGGCCTGCCGGATCTCGGCGTTACTTTTAAGTCCTCGGACGTTCGGGCGGTCACCGGCCCGCTGTCTAAGAAGTTCGTTGTCTCCCGCAACCGCCCGCCCAAGGTGGCCGACTACATTGCGGAGAAAATGGGCTATGAAATCGTGGGCGTCGGCTCCGCGGGTGCCAAGGCCATGCACGTGCTGCTCGGCGATTATGACGGTTATATCCACGCCGGCGGCCAGTACGAGTGGGATCAGGCCGCTCCGGTGGGCGTCGCCCAGGCGGCCGGCCTGCACTGCTGCCGCCTCGATGGCTCCGAAATCCGCTTCAATAATGAAGACACCTTCATCCCAGATATCCTCATCTGCCGCCCCGAGCTCAAGGATGAAATCTTGGAGCACGCCCAGGCCTTTGCCGAGGAGCACGGCGGATTCTAAACTAGTGCGCATGATTGAGACCCCGTACGAGGATCTGCTGAAAAAGGTCCTAGAGACCGGCACCCCCAAAGGCGATCGCACCGGCACCGGCACGCGCTCTATTTTTGGTGCGCAGCTGCGCTATAACCTGGCCGAGTCTTTCCCGCTACTGACCACCAAGAAGGTCTATTTCCACGCGGTATTGGGCGAGCTTTTGTGGTTCCTCAAAGGCGAGTCCAATATCAAGTTCCTGCAGGATAACAAGGTCCGCATCTGGAATGAGTGGGCGGATGACAATGGCGAGCTGGGCCCGGTCTACGGCGTGCAGTGGCGCTCTTGGCCTACCCCGGACGGCCAGCACATTGATCAAATCCAGCAGGCGCTCGACACTCTAAAGAATAACCCGGATTCCCGCCGCAACTTGGTCTCCGCATGGAACGTCGCGGAGCTCGACCAGATGGCACTGATGCCCTGCCACCTGCTCTTCCAGCTCTACGTGGCCGATGGCACCTTGTCTATGCAGGTCTACCAGCGCTCGGCCGATATGTTCCTCGGCGTGCCCTTTAATATCGCTTCTTACGCGGCGCTGACCCACATGTTTGCCCAGCAGGCCGGCCTCAAGGTGGGCGAGCTCATCTGGACCGGCGGCGATTGCCATATCTATAACGACCACGTGGAGCAGGTCAAAGAGCAGCTTTCCCGCGAGCCGCGCCCCTACCCGCAGCTCAACCTCACCAAGGCAGAGGACATGTTCTCCTATGACTTCGCCGATTTTGAGATTGAGGGCTACGACCCCCACCCCACCATCAAGGCGCAGGTGTCCGTTTAATGTTGGGCGCAATCTGGGCGCAGTCCCTGGACGGCATCATTGGTGATGGCGAGCAGATGCCCTGGCACGTGCCAGAGGATCTCAAGCACTTTAAGGACGTGACCATGGGCGCCCCGGTCATCATGGGCCGCAAGACCTGGGAGTCCCTCAACCCCAAGTTCCGCCCGCTTCCCGGACGGGAGAACTACGTGCTCTCCTCCCGCGCGCCCGGCCAGTGGTCCGCCGGCGCGCAGGTGCTTACCGCAATGCCCTCGCTTTCCGACGCCTGGGTTATCGGCGGCGGCCAAATCTACACCGCCACCTTGGACCAAGTGGACCGCATTGAGGTCACCCTCATGGGCGTTAATATCGGAAGCACCTACGGTGAAAAGTCCATCTACGCCCCGTCCATCCCCGAGGAGTTCGGCCTCGCCCACAGCACCGATTGGCTTACTTCCGCCAAGGGCCACCTCGCGCTGCCGGACCAAGAGGCCAGCGATCTTCCCATCAAATACCGCTTTTTAACCTACGACCGAAAGGATGCAGCCTAATGTCTGTTACTACCCCAGAAACCAACTCCGACGTCACCATCTTCTACGCCGACTGGTGCCCCTTCTGCGCCAAGCTGATCAAGAACCTGGACCGCACCGAAACCCCATACGAGCTTGTCGACGTCGAAGGTGACAACACCGAAGACATCAACGCCTGGATCGAATCCGTCAACGACGGCAACCGCATCATCCCCACCGTCCTCTACTCCGACGGCACCCACGAGACCAACCCGCCGGCTTCCTCCGTGCGCAATAAGCAGAAGGAATTGGCGGACAACTAAGCCATTTCGGGGCGCTCCTGCCCCACTGCTATGATTAGCCAAGTTGCACACGCAACCCCGCCCCAGTAGCTCAGGGGATAGAGCACGGCTCTCCTAAAGCCGGTGTCGGTGGTTCGAATCCACTCTGGGGCACCATGTGAAGTCTCGAGACATCGTTCCGGTCGATGCCTCGAGATTTTTCGTTTTCAGTTGCCCTGTTGGGGGTCAAGTTCGTTGTCTTTCTTGTTGTAATAGATTTTTTCTTCGGT
>NZ_JASBOF010000070.1:0-445 GCF_039907195.1 Corynebacterium sp. c3Ub_189
TCTGCTTGAAATCGTATCCATGAGCTGCGAGGACGCTTTTGTGGTTGGGCGATGACGTGACCGTTGTTTGCGAGCACTCGGTGGATTGTGGATGGTGCTGGTGGTGGGTCGATTCCCTCTTGCTGCAAGTGCCAGCGAATTGTATGGGCTCCGGCGTTAGTGCCGCGTTCTGTGAGGTCCTGGCGCAGTTTAAGTATGCGGTCGACAGTGCTGGGGTTGAGCGCTCGGGGATTAGTGCGCGGGCGTTTAGAGCGTGGTTCTAGGCGGTTGATTCCGCCTTCTCGGTAGCGGGCTTGAAGTGTTCGGATCCATCTGGTGCTGACGCCGAAATGGTCAGCTGCTTCGGCTTGAGTCATGCCGGTAGCAAGCATGGTTTCGATGATGATTTTTGGGCTTGGTTTTGATTTCTGCTCCATTTTTAAAGCATGGAGGATCGATGTCTCGA
>NZ_JASBOF010000071.1:0-444 GCF_039907195.1 Corynebacterium sp. c3Ub_189
GCATCGGTCGGGTTACCCGGCTCGATCGGAGTTGCCGGAATCGAACCCTTATCCTTCGGGTTGGAGCCCTTGTCTTTTTCCTCCTTATCGGAGATGCCGTCGTTGTCGTCGTCCTCGTCCTCGGTGTCAGGCTTACCGTCACCATCGGTGTCCAGCTTGAAGTTCGCCTTCACCTCATCGGTGGTCTTATCCGGGTAGGTCACCGTAACCGGAACATCGAACTCCTCAACGGTGTCCTTGTCCAGCTTCGAATCATCCGGGAACTTAACAGTGATCTCACCGGTGTTCTCATCAATGGTGACTTCGTAGCCCTCAGGAGCCGTGAAGCCATCAGCGATCTTGAACTTCGAACCCTCAGGAGCCTTGGCATCCTTACCGTCCTTGCCAGTGAAGGTCGGAGTCGACTTGGTCTCCTCACCAGGAACAACCAACTTGCCCTCATAC
>NZ_JASBOF010000072.1:0-443 GCF_039907195.1 Corynebacterium sp. c3Ub_189
GTCTTAGTTAAAGAATCGGCGGTAAACGCTGTCGACGGCGATGTAGCCACGGTGTGGGCAACGATTGAACGGTCGAACAGATCCATCACCGGTGACAGGTAGACCTTGCGGCCTGCGACCCTGAACTCGGTGACGTCGCTAACAAAGACGGTATTTGGCTTATCTGGGGTGAACTTGCGGTCAAGCGTGTTGTCGGCAATGTGGCTGATCGTCCCGTTATAAGAAACATATGGCCTGCGCCGGCGGACCTTGGCTCGAAGCCCCATTTCGCTCATGAGTTTGTAGACGAGCTTGTGGTTGACCACCCACCCCTGGTTGCGCAGGTCAAGTAGCACTCGTCGGTAGCCGTAGCGATGCTTGTTACGCTCGAAGCTTTCTAAGATCGCGTCTTTGAGCGCAGCGTGCTTATCCGGCTCGCTGAGTCGTTTCTGGTGGTAGAAGAA
>NZ_JASBOF010000073.1:0-442 GCF_039907195.1 Corynebacterium sp. c3Ub_189
GAGCTTTAACACGTGGCACATCCGCTTGACCGAGAATTCGGTTCGGTGGTCATAGACAAACTGGAAGCGGATCACCAGTGAGTCTCTTCGGCAAAATATTTCGCGGCCTTGCGCAGGATATCGCGTTCTTCACGAAGCTTTGCGTTCTCTTTTTCTAACTGGCGGATCCGTTCGGAATCATTGGCTGCTTGGGCCTTGTCGCGCATGCTTTTTGTGCGGGCACGTTTGCCGGTGCCGTACTTCTTGATCCAAGAATGCAGCGAGGCACGGTTGATACCGAGCTCTGCTGATGCTGAGTTCAGTGAGAGGTCCTCATTGTTTTCGTAGAGGGCCACGGCATCGCGTTTGAACTGTTCGGAGTACCTGGACATGGTGGTAGATTACCTTTCTTCCCAACCCAACCGGGCTGGATAGCAGGTGTCCACCAAACAGGGGTCAGGTC
>NZ_JASBOF010000074.1:0-431 GCF_039907195.1 Corynebacterium sp. c3Ub_189
AGGGTGTCAGGAAGTTTGTGTGTGAGGCTCTGATCTAGAAGGAGTTTCACCGATGATGACTACGGTGTCACCGAAGAAAAACCATGACCCGGCGAGGGTCAACGAGATCAGCGAGAAGCTGATGGAAAATTCTGAAATCGCCAGCTTGATTAGCGAGTTGTCGAGCTCCGCTGATGATGCAAGCGAGCTGGTCAAAGGCCTGCTACAAGCATCGATCAACGCTGGCCTTAAGGCGGAGATGGATGCGCACTTGGGCTACGGCCATTGCGACCGCAAAGCGAAATCCCAGGTCGAAACCGCACAGGAGAATAATCACCGTAACGGGTCGTACACCAAGACCGTCAATTCTGGCTACGGCGCAGTTGAGGTGACCGTGCCTAGGGATCGTGCCGGCACGTTTACTCCCCGCATGGTGCCCAAGGGTGCACGCA
>NZ_JASBOF010000075.1:0-383 GCF_039907195.1 Corynebacterium sp. c3Ub_189
TGTATCTTCCCACGCATGCGCACCGTAAATCGGTGTTGCGTAGGTTTAGACCGAAAAAGCGCAAGATTGATGCCAATCCACGTTTGCGCACCGTGGTCTGGGCGATGGTGAAAGATAGGTACTCGCCGGAGCAGATTTCTGGGAGGTTGCGCAGTCGCTATCCCGGTGATGAGACTATGTACGTGTGTCCTGAAACTATTTATCAGTCTTTGTATTTCCAGGCTAAAGGCGAGTTGAAAAAGGAAGTCGCTGCTGCACTGCGTCGCGGTCACGCCCAACGTCGACCTCGTGGCACGCGCAGTGCCCGCAGGCGGTTTGTTGACCCTATGGTGATGATTTCCGACCGGCCAGCAGAAGTAGATGACCGAGCAGTACCAGGTCAT
>NZ_JASBOF010000076.1:0-379 GCF_039907195.1 Corynebacterium sp. c3Ub_189
GCTTAGGTCTGTTCCTTTAGGGAAGTACTGCCTTAATAGTCCGTTGGTGTTTTCATTGGTGCCTCGCTGCCACGGCGAGCCAGGATCGCAAAAGAACACGGGACAGTTTGTAGCTACAGAAAAGGCCTTATGACAGGCCATTTCACTTCCCTGATCCCAGGTAAGTGATCCTTTGAGATGATCTGGCAAGGTAGCAATCGCTTTTGTAAGTGCTTCATTTACTTCGGTAGCACTATGCCCATTAGGTAGATGCAGCAAGATGACATAGCGCGTGGTTCGCTCTACTAGCGTGCCAATTGCAGACTTATTACCTGCGCCTAAGATGAGGTCGCCTTCCCAGTGGCCTGGTACTGCTCGGTCGTCTACTTCTGCTGGGCGG
>NZ_JASBOF010000077.1:0-372 GCF_039907195.1 Corynebacterium sp. c3Ub_189
CAACAAAAATTAAAGAACGCCCTATGGCAATCGTCTTTTGCATCGATCAGATTCCACGAGCGTTCCCGGCAATTCTATGAACGAAAACGCAAAGACGACAAAAGACACAACGCCGCAGTCGTCGCACTCGCACGCCGACGCCTCAACGTCCTCTTCGCCATGATGCGAAACGGCGAGCACTACCGAGACATCCCCACAATCCAGAAGGCCGCAGCAGCCTAAAGCCACCAGACCCCCATCCAAGCCGATTGCACAGCAAGCCCAACCGGCTCCTCAAGGTACCCAAAACAACATCTACGAGACGAAGCAGAAACCCTTCACACCACCAACAAGCCCACCCACGGAGTTGACAACCTATATAGGAACACCCCC
>NZ_JASBOF010000078.1:0-371 GCF_039907195.1 Corynebacterium sp. c3Ub_189
AATTAAAACGTGTACGCCTGAGCCTGGGTGGATGATGCATACCGATCAAGGTTTCCAGTACCAGCATTCGTCCTGGCGCAACCTGATTCATGATAACGGTGGTGTTCAGTCAATGTCGCGTAAAGCCAACTGTTACGACAACGCGGTCATGGAGAATTTCTTCGGGCACTTGAAAACCGAGATGTACCACGGAGAAGTCTTCGACACCGTCGCAGAGTTCAACCAGGCCATCGACGAGTACATCCAGTGGTACAACACCGAACGCATCCAACAACGACTCAAGGGTCTGACCCCGATGCAATATCGAAATCAGACCCTTGAAGCCCTAACCGCCTAGAATTAAACCAGTCCAACTTTCGGGGGCCAGTTCA
>NZ_JASBOF010000079.1:0-333 GCF_039907195.1 Corynebacterium sp. c3Ub_189
TGTTTACCAGAGTCGGTAGCTTATCGGCTGGCTGGTGAGTTGGACTTGCCGCGCAAGCGCTGTAGGCGTATTAGCTCGGCTGACAGTCAGGAAATAGCTCGGTTGTGGCTGGAAGGTGTGGCACCGATGGATATTGCGCGCCAGCTTTCTATAGGCTCTTCTCCGGTATATCGCATCGGTATTGAGCTTGGTTTGTGGAAGCGCAATCCACATGGCCGCAAAGCTGCGGCAACAACTCGCCGGTGTAGTTATCTGCAACTGCGTGTAAATGCTTTGGGGCGCAAAGATGCCGCTTTAGCCTGTGGCATTCATCCGCGTGATGCTGCTGATATG